>NZ_JBEXYN010000011.1:0-220243 GCF_040630935.1 Streptomyces sp. NPDC005722 | reverse complement strand
CGACCGGCCGGTCGTCGGAGCCAGGAGACTGCCCGCTCGCCGCCGGGGCGCGCCGGCACAGCCGCATGCGGGACGGGCGTGCGTGGCCCCGCCGGGCCACCGATGCCGGGCAGCACATGACACTGGACCATGAGCGCTGGGGATGTGCGGTGGCGCGTCCGGATCCTGATCCGGACGCGAAGCGGCCACGAGGCCTGCGGCGGGCCCGTGCAGTCAGGACGTCGCCGGGGCCGGCCAGAGCGCTCGCAGGGCGCCTGGCACTCCGTCCAGCGCGGAGTCGTCCATCGCCAACTGGAGGATGTAGCCGGGAAGCATGCACATGAACGCGGCGGCCATCGCGTCGGGAGAGACCTCACGCGGGAGGGTGCCGCTCTGCTGGTGCTCACGGATGACGTCGGCCAGCGCCGTGCGCATCTGGGCCATCAGATCGTCGAGTTGCCTGGCCAGCGACGGGTTCCGCAGCGCCTCGGACCAGGCCAGCACGGAGAGACCGGCGATGCTCCGCTCGGCGGTCTTGACCTTCACCGCCTCCAGGACGTCGGCCATGAGGTCCCCGAAGGAACCGCCGGGCCGATTCCTCGCGACGCCCTGGACCATGGCGAGGACATCGCGCACGCTCTCCTCGACGATCGCCGTGATCACCTCGTTCTTGCTGGCGAAGTGCCGGTACACGGCGCCGGCCGACAGGCCGGACTCGGCGAACAGATCTTGCATGGACGTCGAATGGAACCCGTCGCGCAAGAAGCAGCGGCGCGCCGCGTCCAGGATCTGCTGACGGCGGGCTTCCATGTACTCCGGCGTGACCTTGGGCATGGATCCATCCTCGCAAAAAAACGAACCTTCGTATTAAGTTATCACGCCGGGCCTGGCCCGGGCGGGTTCCACGGAGGGCAGCCGCAGCAGTCCCAGGCGCCGTACACAACGAGGACGGCACCCATGTGTCACATTCAGCCTGCTTTAACTGTCGATCATGCGGGTTAAAGCTCTTGGGGGTGGTTGGTCATGGATGTCTACGAGGCGGCCACGACCCGACGGGCAGTCCGCGCCTTTACCGACCGGCAGGTCCCCGGCGAGGCGCTGGAGCGCCTGCTGGCTGCCGCCGCCTGGTCCCCCCTCCGCGTCGAACCTGCAGCCGTGGCACGTCTACGTGGTGACGGGCGGGCCGCCGGCCGAGCGTAGTCATGGGCAAAGCCAACCCGACCTGGTGCCCCATCTGGCCCGCGGCACGGCAACGCAGCTACCGGCCAAGCCACGTCCTCATCGAAAACGGCCGGCCACCCCCGACCACGCCGGGACAGGCGGGCGTGCAGGCCGAGGCCCCGGCGCGTGGGTCCAGGCGCAGCGCCACGTGTGGGACCGGCTGCTGCCGCCCGCAACCACCTGGCCTCCCGGCCTCGCGGCTGCCCTCCGCTGCCGTCCACCTCACCACACAGGACACGGTCTTGAACGGCGGCGTTCCGGCTGTCGCGTACTTCGTCAGCAGCCCTTTCCTTCAACGTGTTGCAGCGAGCGCCTTCCAGAAGGCGTAGTGGTGGTCGGCTGCGAAGTCGGTCTGCCCGATGCGGCCGGACGCGAGCCGCTGCACGTACGGGCTGTGGGTCGTGAACCGCTTCCACGCAGGCATGCCGTAGCCGTTCAACTGCCCCGTGCTCGCAAACCGGCTCCAGTAGGAGATCACCGTGTCCGACAGCCCGGCCTGTGCGGCGTCGAGCGGCTCGAACAGGTCGTTGTCGAACAGATAGGCCAGGTCGATCATGTGGCCGGTGCCGAGCGAGAAACTCGCCGGCCGCGGCACGTCCTTGAAGTACGGGGCCGAGGTCTCGGCGAAGTCGTAGGAGTGGACGGGGGTGTAGCGGGCCAGCGCGCGCTGGGTGTCGAGGGCCGCGGTTGACCACTCCGAGTCGGTCAGCACGGCCGACAGCGCCGCCCCGGGTGCCACGTAGTTCGCGGCCGGGTACTCGGCCAGGACCGCGGGAGCTTCCTTTCCGAACTGCTCGGTGACCTTCTCGGCATACTCCTCGGCGCCCAGCGGCCTTCCTGTCGAGATTTCGTCGAGCCCGGCCAGCCCGCTCATCTCGTCGTGAGTGGAGCCGTGCAGCACTGGTACCCGGGCGAACCGCCCGGCGGCGATGGCCTGCGACGGCGCCTCGGGCAGTACTTTGCCGTCCACCACGGGGCGGTAGCCGTCGTGTCCGGAAGCTGACGCCTTGATGAGTTCAGTGGTGGACCTGCGCCGCAGGCAGGAGTCGACGGCGTGCAGGTCGTCGCAGTCCGCGGCTTTGGCGACGGCGAGGCCGTTGGCCTGCGCCTGTGTGCGGGTGAACGAGCCGTCCGGTCCGACGCAGCCCGCGCTCTGCACGATCGCCTTGCTGAAGAGCCCGCGTGCCCCGGGTGAGACCAGCTGGGCGCAGACGCTGTACCCGCCACCTGACTGCCCCATGAGGGTTACGTTGCGCGGGTCCCCACCGAAGGCCCTGGCATTGCGGTGGACCCATTTCAGCGCGGCCTGCTGGTCAAGGAGGCCGAGGTTGGCCGGGGCGCGCAGGCCGGGTGAGGTGAGGAAGCCGAACGCGCCGAGCCGGTAGTTGATCGTCACGACCATCGCGCCCTGCCGGGCGGCGGCCAGTTTGGCCGCGCGGTAAGTGGCGCCGTCGCCGTAGGTGAAGCTGCCGCCGTGAATCCAGACGATGACCGGCAGCCGCCCCGTCGTCCGCCTGGCCGGAGTCGTGACGTTCAGGTAGAGACAGTCCTCACTGCCACCGCCCTCGATGGAGATGGGCTGGTCGGTCGGCTGCGCGCAGGCGCTCATCGGGGCGTGGGCGTCCCGTGGCGACGACCAATGGCGCACCGGCCGCGGCTCCTTCCACCTGGCTTCTCCGGTCGGCGGGGCCGCATAAGGAATGCCTTGGAACGTGCGCACCGCGTCAGCGACCGTGCCACGGACCGGGCCCTCGGCGGTCATCACCGTGGCGGGTAAGTCCTGGGCGCTGGGACGCGCGGAGGCGAGGCCGGCCGTGGTCATCGTGGCGGCGAGCGTTGTGGAGACGGTGGCCGCGACAAGGACAGCGACGCGGGACTTCATGGGTCTCATCCGGGCTCCCAGGATCGGTGTGATCTTGATGCTTGGAAGGTAGCCAAATATTGGGCAGATGCGCAAGACGTTCGCCCAAGGCGATTGCCTGAGGCGTTCGTTTGACGCAAACGCGCAGCCTCTTGATACGGTTCGCGCCATGGGAAACCGAGAGAAGCTGCTGGAAGCCGCCAGACAGTGCCTTTTCGCGAAGGGCTACGAGCGCACGACGGTCCGCGACCTCGCCTCCGCGGCGGGCGTGAGCATGGCGGCGATCGGCTATCACTTCGGCTCGAAGGAGGCACTGCTGAACCAGGCGCTCTTCGAGGCACTCGACTCGGGAGACCAAGTCTTCGGGCCGTCGATGAACGCCGGCGACCTCGGCGCACTGTGGCGCCGGCTGATCGAGGCGTTCTCCGTCAACGAGACCTTCTGGATCGCCAATCTGGAGACCGTTCTGCGCGCGCAGCGCGATCCGGAACTGCGTGAGCAGGTGGCTGCCGGGATGCGGCAAGGGCGCAGGGGCATGACACGAGAGGTCACCGGAACCCCCGAGACCGAGCTCTCCGAAGCGATGATCCGCACCGTCGGCTCGGTGCAGCTCGCCCTCGTCAGCGGCCTGATGATCCAGCATCTCACCGACCCCGAGTCCGCGCCCACCGCCGACGAGGTGCTGGCGGGCCTGCGAGCGCTGGCCACCCACCTGTCTGAGGAGGGGTGAGACCCGGTCCCCGGAACGAAGGCACAGGACCGCCACGGCGCCGCCCACCCGACCCGCCCTGGCGCAGGAGCGCGACCACCGGCTGCAGGTACTCGTTGGCCAGGTCCACGAAGCGGCGCTGTGCGTGCTCGTCGGGGAGGACCGCCTCGCCCGAAGCGGGAGGGACCTCGAACGCGCCGAGGCGCTCGAAGAGTTCCTCCAGGCTCCGCTCCCCCGGAACCTGATCACGTGACCCGCGATCTCCTCGCGCAGGCCAGCCGGAAAATCCACCTGCCCGGCAGAAACGACAGACCTCCCGTCAGACCGGTGCACGCACGCGATGTCCAGGCTTCCCTCGCCGGCGCCCTCAGGGCCTGCGCGTCAGCCCGTCCGCCGAAGCGGCGTTCGCCATGACCGACCCACTGCCGCACGCGGCCCGGGCGTCCTCGACGAGACGCCGGCCGAGTCGGCTGCCGAACGCCGCCGCGGAGAATGACCGGCGCGGTCATCGACGCTGGTCACCAGGGCTCTCGGCGCAGACCGGGTCGTCGATCGCGCTCACGGTGTACGGCGGCCGGCCCGGCGGCTCGTCGTTCTGGCTGTTGACGACGTAGAGCCGGCAGCCGTGGCGGGCCAACGTCGTGGGCAGGTCGAAGGGCTCCCCGGTGACGCGGTGCGTCACCGTGCCGGTGCGCAGGTCCGGGTCGAGCTCGGCAACGTAGACGCCGTTCGGCGCACCGTAGTTGAGCACCGCGTACAGCGTCCGTCCGTGCAGCAGCATCCCATCGGCGCCGAAGGACGCGCCGCCCAGGTCCACTTGGCCGACCTCCCGGGTGACGACGTCCACCCGCCACACCGCCTCGGTCCCGTTGGACGCCACCAGCAGCGTGCGGCCCGTCCGGTCCGCGACAATGCCGTTCAGCAGCCAGTACTGCGCGGGGAACTGCGGGAAAGCGGAGCGGATGTCCAGCCACGGCTCCAGCGGACCGGGCCGGCCGTGGCGGAGGGCGGCCCGGTACACCACGGGGTTGGCCCAGTCCGTGACGTACACGGCGTCGTCGGTGATCACGAGGTCGTTCAGGTCGGACGCACCGAGCGGCCCGCCCTGCGCCGTGCGTGCGGCGAGCAGGCGGCCGCGGCGGTCGTGGACGCTCAGCTCGGCGCCGCCGACCGAGTACACCCGTCCCCGGCCGTCGGTGTGCACGCCCCGTGTGCTCGGGCGATCCGCGAGGCCCTGCGCGCGGAAGGGCCGAAAGCGGGCGTCGCGGACGTCGCCGCGGTACAGCGCGCCGGTACCGTCGGAGGACACGTACATCGTGCCGTCGCGGTCGATCGCGATCCCCTCCGGCAGCACACCGGGCGCCCGGGAGACGACGTAGGTGCGCGGCAGTTCACGCGCGGCGGCCGGGGCGGCATGCAGGGGCAGGGCCATCAGGCCGGTCAGCAGGACAGCGGTGTACAGCCGCGGGAGTCGGGTGGTGCCGGGCATCGTCACAACCTCCGGGACATGTGGCGTGTGTCCCCGCGGCGCGGGGACACACGAGAGCCTGCCGGGGCCCCGGGAGCGTCCGCATCGCCTTTCACGTCTGGGCGAAAGGCTCCGCCGGGCCGATAATCAGTTGTCGTGATCCGCTTACACTTCGACACCGCTGATCTGCGCCGGGTCACGCTCGCCCCGGCGCCCAACGCCCTGTGGGAGGCGGTCCTCAGCGTGCGCGGACTGCGGGCGCCGGCCGCCGGAACGGGCCGCACGCACGCCGCAGCCAGGCAGTGGTGGCGGCGGTTGAACGGCAGCCTGGCCGACCGCGCCGGGGTCCTGCTCGACCTGGTGCCGCGTGACGGCTACCTGCCCGACTTTCTGCTCCAGCCGGCCGCAGCGGACCTCGCGACCGCCGTCGACCTGGCCGGGCGCACCCCCGCCGACCGCCTCGCCACCGATCTGCGCGTCCTGCCGGGCGCCCGCGGAACGAGCGGCGGCGGAACGAGCGGCGGCCAAGAGCCCCCGAGCCGCTGGACGCTGGAGCTGGCCACCGGGTCGCTCGCCGCACGACGCGTCCTGACCGCCGATCTGAAGAGCTATTACGCCTCGTCGATCGCCCCGCTGTGGCCACGGGTCCGCACCGACGGCGCGGCGGACCGCGCCCTGCGGTCGGAGATGCTGCTGCGCGGGGGCGTCGACGCGCTGCTGACCACACTCGTTCCCACCTGGCGCTGGGATCCCCCGGTCTTGCACCTACCGTCCCGCTACGACTACGAAATCCCGCTGTGCGGCCGCGGGCTGCTGCTCATACCGTCCTGGTTCGCCACCGGACCGATGATCGGTTACCTGCCCCACGAGCCGACCGTGCTCGCCTACCCGATGCACGTGCCCGACCCGGCCCGGGCCCCGGCCGCACCGCCAGGAGCCGCCCTCGGACCGCTTCTCGGGCGGACCCGGGCGACGGTGCTCCAGGCGCTGCGCGAGCCGGCCACGACCACCGCGCTCGCCGAGCGGGTCCAGGTCTCCCTCCCGACGGCCAGCCAGCACGCGGGGGTGCTGCGCAACGCCGGGCTGGTGACCACGACCCGGATCGGTACCGCCGTCCTGCACAGCCTCACCCCGCTCGGCGCGGCCCTGCTGTCGGGCGAACCGCCCGCGGCGTAGCCAAGCAACGCCCACAGGGCAACATCCGAAACGTGCCACGGCAGGCTGACGCCGTTCGACCGACCGAGCCCCCTGACACACGGCGGAGGTCCGGGGCCGGGACGGCGACCCGCGGGTGACCGAGCCCGCGCCGGGCACCGGCTGGGTCTCGCTGCAGGTGACCGGCGCGAACCGTTCCGGCACGTCGGTGACGGAGACGATCACCAGTTCCTCGGGGCGTTGGATGTGCTGCTCTCCCGGACGACCTCGCCGACGTGGTCCCACTCAGCGATCCGGTCTCAGCCTTGTGGCCAAAGGCTGCCTTCCGGAGCCGACCCGTTAGCCTCGCAGGTCAGACAAGTCCTCCTCACGGAGACTGAGACCGTTCGCCGCGAGGTTCTCCTCCAGATGATCGAGAGAGCCGGTGCCCGGAATCGCCAGCACCGACGGCGACTTCGCCAACAGCGAGGCGATGGCGACCTGTGCGGAGGTCGCGCCCAGGCGTGCCGCGACCTTGGCGAGCCGTTCGGCGTCGAGAGGGCCGCTGCCGATGCCGCCGCCGAGCGGAAAGTACGGCACATACGCGATGCCCGCTTCCTCGCACTCGTGCAGCAACCCCGGCTCGCCGGTGTGCCGGTTCTGCACCGCCGCGACGGGCGCGATCCCCCGGGCCTCTGCCAGCTGGGCGGCGTCGACATTACTGACACCCAGGTGCCGGATCAGCCCCTGCGCGCGGAGCTCGGCCAGCACCGCGAACCGTCCGGCGATCGACTCGCCACCCGGTCCGGTCATCCCGCCGACCCGCAGATAGACAAGGTCGAGCCGGTTCAGACCCAGAGAGCGCAGATCCGTCTCGACCAGGCCGCGCAGCTGATCAGCCGTCGCCTGCCCACTCGGCACACCGTTCGGTCCTGGCAACGTCCCCACCTTCGTCGCGATCACCAGGTCGTCACGGTAAGGGGCCAATGCCGTACGGATCAGCTCGTTGGCCCACACCGCGTCCCTGCCGTAGAAGCCGGCCGTGTCGATGTGGTTCACGCCCAGTTCCACGGCCCTGCGGAGCACGGCGATGCCCGTCTCGGGATCTCGCGCCGGACCGGCGAAGGTGCCCATCGCCAGGCGCATCGCACCGAAGCCGAGCCGGTTGACCGTCAGCTCTCCGCCGAGGGAGAAAGTCTTGATCGTCATGACGCTCATGGTGTCCGCCGCCACGACGCCCAGCGAGCTCGTGGCAGCTTGCTGCCAGACTGGCGGGATGCGGAACGAAGAGGTCTTTTCAGTGCGAGGAGACGCAGAGCTGACCGCGCGCGCAGGTCACCTCTTCGAGTCCGCACGGAGCGAGTTCCTGTGCGCCGCCCGGGATCTCAACACCTGGTCGCAACCGCAGACCAGGGCCTCGGTCCGGAATCGGATGCGCGCCGCAGAATCCGCTGACTTCACCCCTCGGAAGCTGCTCAGTCCGGTGGCACTCGCCGACGAGGAGGCCCGCGCACACCTGCGATTGGTGCGGAGTAAGGGCGCTCTCGTTCGCATCAGCCGCTCGCCGCTGCCACACGAAACCATCCTCATCGACCGGCGGGTGATGATCCTTGCCGGCCAGGAGACCCCCACCGGCCGCGAGTACACCGTGACGACGTCGCAGATCCTGGTCAACGGCGTTCACTCGCTGTTCCAGGCAATCTGGGACACCGCCGTCGATCTCGAAACCTATCTGCGCAGCGACGTCCAACACCTCGATGCCGACGGCCGGATGATCCTCAAAGCCCTCGGTTCGGGCCTGACCGACGAATCAGCGGCAGGACGACTCGGCGTCTCACTGCGCACCTACCGACGGCGTGTGGCGGAGCTGATGGCACAGCTCGAGGCCGACTCCCGCTTCCAGGCCGGGCTACGTGCAGGCGAGCTGGGGCTACCCCATTAACAACACAGCGATCGCGCCCCATTAGCAGTCTGCATGCCTGAACGCCCCAGACCACGCGACCAACCGTCACGTGTACCCCCGAAGGCGGCGACGACTTGGCAGTCGCCCACGGAGTCTGGCAGTTTCACTGTGCCGTAAGTGGTACGTACGCGAAGGCCGCGGTACAAACGCATTCGGGCCCGCGTCCAGCGGCCGGTTACCCCGAAGTACCGCAACCTCTGATCGCCGACCGCCCCCGACACCACCGGCGCCCGCAGAGGCCGGTGGTGTCGGGGCGGAAGCCGTACTGCGACTGCGTGCCGTCGTCTCCGACCGTCTGCACTCACATCCGAGCCGCCGGTCATGGCCCCACACCTCGGCGTGGACCGCCTGCTGCCGTATGGCGGGAGAGAGCGGCGTGCAGTTCGTCGCGGCGCACTTGCAGAGGTCCCCTCGTCGGGGTGGGGTGGGACCCGGGCCGGTTGCCGGTCGCGTGGTGGCGGGCACGGAGGGTGGCCTGCCGGCTCGCCCGGTTCCGCGCGAAGCCGCAGTCCGGCGGGCGGCAGGTGGCCCGGGGCCGGGTGCCTCGCACGGGGCATCGCCCTGTCCTCGCTCCGGGTGCGCCCCGGAGGGGACTTCAGCACGGCGCACCCCGGCTTCGCACCGGGGCCGGTCCCCAGGCCGTGCCGGGCGGCCGGGCCGTCCGGGACAGGGGTCTTTCCCCGGTGCGAACGGACCGGGCCCGGTGGTGTCCTGCAGGTCGTGCCCATGATCGCGAGGAACTCCGCTGACATCGATGTCCAGGCCGGGCCCCAGGCCCGGCCGGGGAGACGTCCGCCGCGATCGCCTGAACCTGAAAGGCCGGTCTTGAAGACCACATTCTGGGATGCCCCGGCGAACCGCCGCTCCCTGCTGCGCACGGCGGCCGCGCTGCCCGCAGCCGCCGCCCTGGCCGGCGGGGCCCTGGGGGGCACGGCTGCCGCTGCGGCCGAGACCCCCGGGCTTCCTGATTTCGCGCCCGTCCCGCCCGCCGCGACCGGGCCGGAACTCAACGACGCGGGGTACTTCGTGGGCCGGATCGACGGACACCTCTACTGGGTGACCGACGGCTTCTACCAGGCGATGTTCCTCAGCACCCGGGACGGCGTCGTCCTGGTCGACGCCCCGCCGACCATCGGCCACAACCTGCTGCGGGCGATCGCGGACGTGACCCGGGCCAACGGCCGTCCGGCGAAGGTGACCCACCTCGTCCACTCGCACTCGCACGCCGACCACGTGGGTGCCTCGTCGATCTTCGGCAAGGACGTCGTGCGCATCGGGCATGCCGAGTGCCGGCGCCTGCTACTGCGCGCCGCCGACCCGAACCGCCCGGCGCCGACCGTCACCTTCGAGGACCGCTACACGCTGCATGTCGGCGGGGAGCGGCTGGAGTTGGCCTACTACGGCCCGAACCACTCCCCGGACAACATCTTCATCCACGCGCCGGAGCACCGGACGCTGATGGTCGTCGACATCCTGTACCCGGGCTGGGTGCCGTTCAAGAACCTCGCGGTCTCCCAGGACATCCCGGCCTGGCTGCGGGCGCACGACATCGCCATGGGGTACCCGTGGCGGACCCTGGTCGGCGGCCACCTCGGCCGGCTCGGCGTGCGCGCGGACGGCGACCTCCAGCGCGCCTACATGGCCGACCTCGAAGCCTCCACCCGGGCCGCCATGAACCTGGATCCCACGCCCTACTTCGACAAGTACGGCCCGCTGGGCAACTCGTGGGCGATCTTCAAAACCTACCTCGACGCGGTGGCGGCGCAGGCCGCCGCACCGGTCGCCGCGAAGTACACCGGGGTCCTCGCGGCCGCGGACGTGTTCACGCTCGACAACGCGGCGGCCCTGGTCGAGTCCTTCCGCATCGACGCCGGGACGCTCGGCCCGTTCGGCACCCGTCCCTGACGCCGGCCCCCGGCTCCGGCTCCTGACCTTCGATCCTCCGGCCCGGTCCCGACCGACCGGGCCCGCTCACCCATCGTTTCCGCTCACGAGAAAGGCCCGACGGCCATGACCAGCCCCACACCCGTCCTCTTCATCCACGGCCTGTGGCTGCACAGCACGTCCTGGCAGCCGTGGATCGACCTGTTCGGCGCCGAGGGCTACGCCCCGTCCGCGCCCGGCTGGCCCGGCGACCCCGACACCGTGGAGGAGGCGCGGCAGAACCCCGAGAGCATCGCCGACCACGGCATCGACGACGTCGTCGAGCACTACGCGTCCATCATCCGGAGCCTGGACACGCTGCCGATCCTCATCGGGCACTCCTTCGGCGGCATGATCGCCCAGAAGCTGCTCGGCCAGGACCTGGCCGCGGCCGCGGTGGCGATCGACGCGGCGCAGATCAAGGGGGTCCTGCCGCTGCCGCTGTCGGCGCTGCGGTCGACGCTGCCGGTGTTCAAGAACCCGGCGAACAAGCACCGCGCGGTGTCCCTGAGCGCCGAGCAGTTCCGCTTCGCGTTCGGCAACGCCGTGAGCGAGGAGGAGTCGGACGCCCTGTTCGCGCAGTGGACCATTCCCGCGCCGGGCAAGCCGCTGTTCGAGGCCGCCGCGGCGAACTTCAACCCGCATTCGCCGGCCAAGGTCGACACCGAGAACTCCGGGCGCGGCCCGCTGCTGCTGATGTCCGGCGGCAAGGACCACACCGTCCCGGAGGCCGTCACCCGTGCGACGCTCAAGCAGTACCGGCACTCCGAGGCCGTCACCGACTTCATGACCTTCCCCGACCGCGGGCACTCGCTGACGGTCGACAGCGGCTGGCTCGAGGTCGCGGACGAGGCGCTGTCCTGGCTGCGGCGGCAGGGTCTGGAGGGCTCGCGGTGACCGCTCCTTCCCACGACCTCGGCCTGGAGGGGCAGCGGGCGGTGGTCACCGGCGCCGGCCGGGGCATCGGCCTGGCGATCACGCAGGGCCTGCTCAGGGCCGGGGCCCGGGTCGTCGCCGGGACCAGGAAGCGCACGGAGGAACTCGACGACCTGATCAAGCAGGGGGCGGAGCTCACCGTCGTCGAGGTCGACCTGGCCACCCCCGACGGCCCGGCCGCGCTGGTGGCCGCCGCGGTCGAACTGCACGGCGGGCTCGACGTCCTGGTGAACAACGTCGGCGCGGTGCGGCCGCGTGTCGAGGGCTTCGCGGCCATCACCGACGCCGACTGGGACTGGACGTTCACGGTCAACTTCATGGCCGCGGTGCGCGCCACCCGCAGCGCGCTGCCGCATCTCGTCGACACCGGGGACGGCCGGATCGTCACCGTCTCCTCGGTCAACGCCCGGCTGCCCGATCCGCTGGTCATCGACTACAGCGCCGCCAAGGCCGCCCTGTCCAACTTCTGCAAGGCGCTGTCCAAGCAGGTGGGTCCGCAGGGCGTGCGGGTCAACTCGGTGAGCCCGGGGCCGGTCGAGACCGCGCTGTGGCGGGGCGCGGACGGGGTGGCCGCGACCGTCGGCGCGAGCCTGGGCCTGGATCCGCACGCCGTCGCCGACACCGCCGCGTCCGCGGCGGTCACCGGGCGGTTCACCCTGCCCTCCGAAGTGGCCGACCTGGTCGTGTTCCTGGCCGGCCGGCGGTCGGGAAACGTCACCGGCGCCGACTTCCTCATCGACGGCGGCATGACCGACACCCTCTGATGATTCTGGAGCCCGAGTGAGATTCCACCTGCCCCGAAACCGCCGCCTGCTCGGCGCGGCCCTCGCCGTGGCCGTCGCCCTGGGGGTGACCACGTTCACCACGAACGCGGCCCCCGCCTCGGCCTCGTCCGCCGGCGAGCGGCTGCCCGCGGGGTTCAGCGAGCACAAGACCCGCGTCGCCGGCATCGGCCTGCACTACGTCATCGGCGGCCACGGGCCGACGTTGCTGCTCCTCCACGGCTACCCGCAGACCTGGTACGAGTGGCACGGCATCATGCCCGCCCTCGCCGAGCACTACACGGTCATCGCCCCCGATCTGCCAGGCGCCGGGCAGAGTGACGCCCCGCCCTCCGGTTACGACAAGAAGACGATGGCCGCCGAGCTGCACGCGCTGCTGGTGTCGCTCGGCAAGGCCGGCGACGTGCGGATCGTCAGCCACGACATCGGCACGATGGTCGCCTACTCCTACGCCGCGCAGTACCCGGCAACGGTGAAGAAGCTGGTCCTCAGCGAGGCGCCGATCCCGGACAAGGGCATCTACTCGATCCCCTCGCTGACCGAACAGGGGCCCGGCGTCTGGAACTTCGGGTTCTTCAACCTGACCGACGGCCTGCCGGAGAACATGATCAGGGGCCGCGAGGTCGCCTGGACCGCCGGCTTCATCGGCGGGTTCGAGGGCGTCCAGGGAGCGGTGAGCCCGGCCGACATCCGGGTGTTCGCGCACTACCTGCGCGACCCCGCGCACCTCGCGGCGAGCCTCGCCTGGTTCCGGGTGTTCCCGCAGGACATCCGCGACAACGAGGAGTTCGCGAAGACCCCACTGAGGATGCCCGTGCTCGCCATCGGCGCCTCCGGCAGCCTCGGCGACGCCCAAGGCGAACAGGCCGCGAAGTACGCCTCCGACGTCACCGGGGTGACCATCGCGAACTCCGGCCACTGGATCTACGAAGAGCACCCCGAGGAACTGACCGCCATGCTGCTCGGCTTCCTCGGCCGTCCCGCCTCGCATCTGGAGAAGTGATCGTGATCAAGAGTTTTCCCGGCTTCGAAGCCACCTCCGACACCGAGCCGTTCTGGTTCCTCGGCGGGCAGGCCCGGATCCTGCTCCCGGCCCGGGCGACCGGCGACGCGATGAGCGTGATGGAGTTCTCCGACCCGATAGGCCATGCGCCGTCGCACCACGTGCACGAGAACGAGGAAGAGTTCTGGTTCTTGCTGGACGGCGAGGTCTCCTTCTTCGTCGGTGACAAGCGCCACGACCTGACCCCCGGGCAGGTCGCCTTCGGTCCGCGCGGCGTGCCGCACAGCTATCTGGTCCGTTCCGAGGGCGCGCGGCTCGCCGTCGTCTTCAGCCCGGCCGGCATCGAGGAGTGGTTCAGGTCCAACGGTGTCCCGGTGACCGACGCCAGGGACATCCCGCCGGCCTTCGACCTGGCGTCGATCGTGGGGTCGGCCGAGGCCTTCAAGCTGCGCGTCACCGGACCGCCTCCCACGCTGTGATGCCCCAGCAGGTCTCCGCATCCAGACATCCGGACATTCGAAGGGAAGTTGACATGAAGGACACCCTCCTGCGACGCAGGAGCGTGCTGATCCCCGCGCTGGTGGCCGCGGCCCTGCTGGCCGTCCCGGCGAGTTCCGAGGCCGCTCCGCACTTCTCCGCCCCGGCGCCCGCCGCCGCGCACACCGCCAAGCCGACGGTCGTCCTGGTGCACGGCGCCTTCGCCGACTCCTCCAGCTGGAACGGTGTCGTGACCCGGCTGGAGCGCGAGGGCTACCCCGTCCTCGCCGTGGCGAACCCGCTGCGCGACCTGGCCGATGACGCGGCCTACGTCTCCAGCGTCCTCGACAGCATCCCCGGGCCCGTCGTCCTGGTCGGGCACTCCTACGGCGGCGCGGTCATCACCGATGCCGCCGCGGGCCACGCCAACGTCAAGGCCCTGGTCTACATCGCCGCGTTCGCGCCCGACCAGGGCGAGAGCGCCCTGGGGATCACCGGCGAGTACCTGGGCAGCCAGCTGCCGTCGTCCCTGGTGGTGCGGCCGTTCCCCGGTGGCGGCCAGGACGCCTACATCGACCCCGCCGCCTTCCGGAAGGTCTTCGCGGCGGACGTGCCGGCCCGCGAGACCCGCCTGATGGCGGCCGCGCAGCGCCCGGTGGCCGTGGGCGCGCTGGCCGCGCCCAGCAGCGCGCCGGCCTGGCGGACCATCCCGTCGTGGTATCTGGTCGCCGACGCCGACCAGGCCATCCCGCCGGCCGCCGAGCGGGCCATGGCCCAGCGTGCCCACGCCCACACCGTGACGGTACGGGGCGCCTCGCACGCCGTGGCTGTCTCCCACCCGGGAGCCGTCGCGGACCTCGTCGAGGCGGCCGCCCGGGCCACCGACTGACCGACGGGCACCGGTTGACGTCCGCCGCCGGGCGGCGGGCGTCAGCCGGCCGGGGGCTGATCGCCGTGGCGGGTCAGCGCGGCGGCCAGCTGGCCCCGGGAGGCGATGCCGAGCTTGGGGAAGATGCGGTACAGGTGCGAGCTGACCGTACGGTGCGACAGGAACAGCCGCTGTCCTATCTCGCGGTTGGACAACCCCTGCGCGGCGAGCTCGGCGATCTGGGTCTCCTGCGGCGACAGCAGTTCGCGCGGGTTCGCCGCGGGCTGCCACCCGCGCTCGCCCGTCGCACGCAGCTCCTGGTCTGCGAGGTTCGCCCAGGTGCGGGCACCGACGGCGTCGAACGCCGACCGTGCCGCCCGCAGCGGTCCGCGGGACTCCACGACACGTCGCTGCCGGCGCAGCCACGAGCCGTGCGCCAGGTCGATACGGGCGCGGTGCCACGGCAGCCCGGAAGCCGCGCCGTCCTTGGCGGCCCGGAACAGCGACTCGGCCGACGCGCGGTCGGCCAGCACGGCCCTCGTGTACTCCAGGGCGATGGCCGCCCCCGTGGGAGGGGCATCGCCCACGAGCCGTTCGATGGAGGCCAGCGCGGTTCTCACCTCGGCCCGCCGATCGGTGCGGACGGCGGCGTCGGCCAGGTAGCCGAGCGCCCACACCTGCTGCATCCGCTGGAACGCGGGGTCGGCGGGCTCGAAGACGCGGTGCAGCTCGCCGTACGCCTGCTCGTGCCGGTTCGCGCCCAACTCGGCGGTGCCGCGGGCCAGCTGCACGCCGGCCAGCAGGGACGACGCGGCGATCGGGGTCCGAAGCGCCACGTGCTCGGCCTCGGAGAGCAGGACGTGACGGGTGTCCCAGCCCTCGCGCACCGCGTCGATCAGCGCCACGGCGATGCGCGCGGTCGCCGCCCACAGCGACTGGCCCGTCTCGTCGGCGAGCCGCACGGCCTCGTCCGCCGAGCGCGCCGGGTCGAAGACCCCCAGGTAGACCTCGGCCCAGGCGCGTATCGCGAGCGCTTCGGCGAGCAGGCTCATACGGCCCTGGGCGCGGAGTTCCCGGACGGGGGTGGACAGGAACCCGACGGCCTGGCGGAAATCGCCCGTGCAGAACGCGGCGATGCCCAGCAGGCCGGCGAGTTCCGGCTGCCCGTCGGCGTCGGCCGGCCACCGGGCGAGCTGCTCGACCACCATCGGCGTCCGTTCGTGGAACCCGCACAGCGCGTGCAGGGCCAGCAGCCGCGGGTCGTGGGCCGGCAGGTTCACCTGCTCCGCGGCCCGGACGATCTCGTGCCGCACGGCCGGACCGGGATCGCGCCACCACACTCTCCGGGCCGCGCCGACCAGCAGCTGCATGGCGAGGTCGACGTCCTGTTCGCCGGTGGCGTGCTCGGCCAAGGCCACCAGGTGGCGCACCTCCGCGGGTTCACCCGTGGAGCCGTCGTGGAAGACGCCTTCGAGCCACGCCAGCCGCGACCGGTCGCGGTGCCGCAGCGTCATCCCCGCGACCTGGGCCTTGATCTGCTCGACGTGGCTGAACCGGCCGAGCTGGAAGCCGAGCTCGGCGGCACCGAGCAGACGTGCGGCCTGCGACGGCGGGTCCGGGCTCAGGGCAGCCGCCCGTTCCAGCCACGCGGCGGCCGAGGCGATCGCACCGCGGCGCTGGGCGTTCCCGGCGGCCTGCTCCAGCTCGGTCGCGATCCGTTCGTCACGTCCCGACACCGAGGAGGCCAGGTGCCACACCGCGCGGTCCTGATGACCGGTCAGGACGCCCGCGAGCGCTGCGTGGGCCTCCCGGCGTACGGCCGCCGGCATGCCCTGCCGGAGGGCCGAACCGACCAGGGGGTGGGCGATGCGGTACCGCTCGCCGGTCACGGTCAGCAGCCCGTGCTCGAAGGCCGGTTGCGCCGCGCCGAGGTCGACCGGCGAACCGTGGAGGATGCCCGCGGCAGCGAGGACGTCGCCGAGGTCGTCGCCGTCGTCCACCGCGGCGACGGTCAGGACGGCGCGGACGGCCGGGTCGAGGTGCTCGGCACGCGTGGCGAACGCCCGCTCCAGGCGGGTGGTCATGGGCAGGTCCTCGTCGAACTCGGTCCACGCGTACCGCCCCGACTCCAGCGCGCCGGCGAACTCGACCAGGGCGAGCGGATTGCCCCGCGCCTGCCGCAGCACGCGTTCTCGCACGGCCGCCGGCAACTGCGGCGCCCGCCCGTCCAGCAGCTCGGCCGACGCGGCGTCGTCGATGCCGTCGAGTTCCGTCCACTCGATCGTGTGGGAGTCGGCGAACGGCAGGGCCTCGGGCCGCGACGTGCACAGCACGATCACCCGCTCACCGGCGATCCGGCGGCTGACGAAGGCCACTGCGTCGATCGACGGCTGGTCCATCCAGTGGAGGTCGTCGAGGCAGACCAGGACCGGGCTGTCCGCCGCCGCGTCGACAAGCAACTCCAGCGCCGCCAGGAAGGCGAAGAACGGGTGCACCTGGATCGCGTCGCTCATGGCGAAGCAGACGAGCAGGGCGTGGCGCTGCAGGGCCGGCAGGCGGTCGGCGCGGGAGAGCAGGGGCCGCAGCAGTTGATGGAGGCCGGCGAACGGCAGGTGCGTCTCGGACTGGCTGCCCCGCGCGGTGAGCACGGTGAACCCCGTGGATCGCGCGCGCTCCACGACCTCCGCCTGCAGCGCGCTCTTGCCCACCCCGGGCTCCCCGAAGAGCCCGATCGCACGACCTCCGGAATCGACCGCGTCAAGGTGCCCGAACAGGGATTGCAGTTCGTCGTCGCGCCCGACGAGACGCCGGTCGTTGGTCGTGCTCACAAGAATCGATCATGCGGTCGACGCCGCCGCATGTCCAACCGCGCCGGATCGCGGCGCGGCCGCTCGGCCGGCCGCGGCCGGGTGGAGATCAGCCAGCCGCCGGCCCTTCGAGTGCGGCGGAGATCCGCCGGCGCGAGGTGATGCCGAGCTTGCGGAACACCTTGTTCAGGTGGAACTCGACCGTCGAGGTCGTGATGAACAGCCGGGAGGCGATCTCGGCGTTGGTCAGTCCCGATGCGGCCAGCAGCGCCACGTGCCGTTCCTGGGGCGTGAGATCGGACCGGGTCTCCGGGACGCGCCGGCGCGCCTTCTCCCCGGTCGCGAGCAGCTCGATCCGGGCCCGTTCGGCGAACAGGGCCGCGCCCCAGGCGTCGAAGGACTCGTACGCGGCCCGCAGGTGGTCCCGGGCCTCGGACCGGCGCTTGCGCCGCCGCAGCCACTCGCCGAACAGCAACCGTGACCGGGCGTGTTCCGCGGCCAGTGGGACGCCGGCCAGGAGGTCGATCGACTCCCGGTACCACCTCTCGGCCTCCGCGTCCTCCCCGGTCAGGGCCCGGCAGCGGGCCAGCAGCCCCAGTGCCCAAGGCGTCCCGGCCAGCAGCGCGCGATGTTCGAGCCGCTGGAGCGCCAGGACCGCCGTGGGCCGGTCGCCCGCGCGGACGGCGGCCTCGACGAGGAGCGGCAGCATCAGATTGCCCTCCGACGGGAAGTCCTCCTCGTAGGCGGGCAGCGCGTGGCGCAGCGCCTCGTCGTAGCGCGCCATCCCCAGGTCGAGGATGCACCGGGCGTGGAGCGCCAGTTGGCGCAGCATGCCCAGTCCGAACGTCGCGGCGACGGCGTCCATGGCCGCGGCAACGGCGCGCACCTCGCTCTCCTTGCCCATCCATGCGTACAGCAGGGCCTTGTTGAGATCGCCCTGCATCGCCAGGCCGATGGCCGCGGCGTAGTCGTCGGCCTCGGCCAGAAGCCCGTCGGCCGTGGTCAGCCGCCCGTTCCAGATCTCGGTGTACGCCTGGACCGTCAGGGACAGGGTGAGGCTGTACAGCGCTCCCTGGCTGCGGTTCTCGGCGGCGAGCCGGCCGGCGATCCCGGCGTACGCGTCGATGTCCCACACGTCGCCCGCCGCGAGGCCCACGATGATGGCGAGCGGGCTGGCCATGTCGTGGAGTTCGGCCGACGCGCAGAGTTTCGCCAGGGCCTCCTGGATCACCGGGACGCTGCTGTCGTAGCCGTAGGCGGTACGCAGGGCCAGGCCCTCGATCAGCCGGTCGGGGCTCCAGTCCGGGGCGTTCTGGCCGGGGGAGGCGCCGATCACGGCCTTGGCCACCTCGGCCAGGGTCGTGCGGTGCATGGTGTGCTGGGCGATGACGGCGGCGTGCATGGCCTCGTAGAGCAGCTCCCGGGTCATACGAGGATCCGCGTCGCCGAGTTCGGCCACGGCGTCGAGCATCATGGCGGGGACGCGGTCGTTGCGGGTGTCGAAGAGCTCGGCCGAGGCCCGGATCCGCAGCGCGAGGGCGCGGGCGGAGGGCCGGTCGAGGGCGGGAAGGGCGAGGTCGAGCAGGGGGTGCACGGCGGCGTGGTCGCCGGAGGCCAGATGGGCCTGGGCCGCGCCGAGGTAGCGCTCGGCGCGTCCGGCCGGTTCGGTGGTGAGTTCGGCCGCCCTGGACAGGAACAGCGCCTGGGCGGAGTAGCCGCCCCGGGCCCGGGCCCGGTCCGACGCGGCCTCCAGGTCCGCGGCCGCCGCGTCGTCGGTGCCGAGGACCGCCTCGGCGCGGTGCCAGGCACGCCGGTCGGGGACGCGGGCCGGATCGCTGGCCGCTTCGAGGGCGGCATGGACCCGCCGCCGGTCGTCCCCGGAGGCCGCCGCGTAGACCGAGGAGCGGATCAGCGGATGCCGGAACCCGGCGCCGGGCCCGTGCTCCAGCACGCCCGCCTCGACGGCGACGGCCGCGGCGCTGGCCGGCAGGCCCAGCGCGCCCGCCGCGTGCCGGACCACCGCCAGGTCGTCGGTCGGCGCCGCCGCCATGAGGAGGAGGAGCGTCCGGGTGTGGGGCGGCAGCGCGGCGACGGACCGCCGGAAGTGCTCCTCCAGGAGCCTGCTCACCGGCAGCGGCTCCGGCAGGGGCGCGACCCCGGCCAGCTGCTCGGCGCCCAGGTGCGCGGCCAGTTCGACGAGGGCCAGCGGATTGCCCCCGGTGCCGGTCACGATCCGGTCCGCGACGGCGGGGTCCAGGTGCCCGGCGACGGCACGGGTCAGCACCTCCCGGGCGTCGGTGGCGGGCAGCCCGCCGACCCGCAGCGAGGGCAAGGCATCGAACAGCCCCCGGTCGCCGAGGTCGTCCCTGGCCGCGAAGATCAGGCCCAGGGAGTCGGCGTGCAGCCGCCGTGCGACGAACGCGAGTGTCGCGGCCGACTCGGGATCGAGCCAGTGGACGTCGTCGATCAGGCACAGCATCGGCAGCTCCGACGCCGCGCCGGACAGCAGGGTCAAGGTCGCGAGCCCGACGAGGTACCGGTCCGGGTGCGGTGTGTCGGTCAGGCCGAACGCGCCGTTCAAGGCGGCCTGTTGCCGGGCGGGGAGCCGGTCGGTGCGGTGGAGGTGCGGCCGCAGGAGCCGGTGCAGCGCGCCGTAGCCGAGGGGCTTCTCGGCTTCGACGCCCACCAGCCGGGTCAGCACGACACCGGTGGCCTCGGCCGCCGCGTGGTCCAGCAGCCGCGTCTTGCCGATCCCGGCCTCGCCCACGAGCACCAGGACGCCGCTGAGTCCCTCGCGTACCGCGTCGAGCAGCCGTCCGATCGCCTCGCGTTCGGCGGGGCGGCCGACCATCGCCCGCCCCGCCGCGGAACGAGCCCCGCGCCACACCATGGGAATCCCCTGTTCATCGCGTTCCTGACGTGAGAACACGCTAGGCGCGCGATGGCGGCGCAATCGACCGTCACATGACGGTGGTTGTGCGCACGTCCCGCAGCAGAACGCGGCAGGGCCCCCGGCGGGCGGCCAGCCGGGAAAGCCCCGCCGTGCGCCGAGGGGCCCTGCGGTGGTTCAGCGGTGGGGCGTCAGGCCGTGGTGGCGGTGACCTCGGCCGCGTTCATGGACACGTAGCGGTGATCGCAGACCATCCAGCGGATCCCGGGCGGCCGCGAGGCGCCGCTGGTGCACAAGCGGGTATAAGGCATCGATTCGCGCCCGGTCACCCCGTCCGAACTGCCGCAGAGCATCAGCGTCCAGCCGATGTCGAACCGCGACACCCCCGATCCGTATCTGGTGCGCACCCAAATCCTCGACGCCGTGGTGGACCTCGCTCATCAGCTCCGTGAGCGCCGTCAGGTGGCCCGGGGCATCACTCTCGCTGTGTCCTTCTCCGGTGGCAGCGGCGTGTCCCGGTCCCGGACCTCCACGAGGGCGAAGACAGAGGCGTGTGCCAAGGCCGGCTGACAGATGTCCTTTGACCGTGAAGTAGGTGGCACTGTCATCCCAATCGAGGCATTTGACGGCGAAGCGCGTCGCCAGCGCCCTCTTTGCCAGTGGCGACTTTGCGGGATGGGCCGCCGATCTGCCTATGCTCAGGCCCATGGCACTGGAATGGGAACAAATCATCGTCGACTCCGCCGCCCCGGTCGCTCTCGGGCGCTGGTGGGCCGAGGCTCTCGGCTGGGTTGTGGTCGACGAATCCGAGGAGATCATCGAGATCCGGCCTGAGCCGGACCGGATGCCGGGCCTGCTCTTCGTGCCTGTCCCCGAGGGCAAGACGTCGAAGAACCGGCTCCACCCCGACTTCCGCCCCGACGACCAGGAGGCCGAGGTCGCCCGGCTGCTCTCCCTCGGTGCCCGGCGTGTCGACACCATGCAGGACGGGCAGCACTGGGTGACCCTCCTCGACCCGGAGGGCAACGAGTTCTGCGTCCTCAGTAACCGCAAGGGCTGAGCAGGGACCGGGCAGCCGTCCGCGGCCCGACGTCCGCCTCGTTGGCACGCACGTCAGTCCGCCCCAGGTCAGGTCACCCCTGACCGACCATCTTCGCTGTCACCTTCACGGACCGTCGAGCGGAACATCCGGCCGTGACCTGCCGAGGACCCTGACAGCGGTCAGCGGCCCTGCCCGCCGCGTTGCGGGCATGGGCGGCGGCGTTGCTGCGGCGGCCGGGGAAAGCGTCTGTGCGGCGCAGGGTCCTCGGCGCCGGCGGGAGCGGCGAACAGCGGCGCCGCCGGGAAACCGCCCGCCACGCCTGCGCTCGCGTGCGCCTGCGCGGGAATCGCCGCCGTCGCGGCCGGGCCATCGCGGCAGGACGGGGACGAGCGGCGGTCCCCATCAGCTTGGCGTGCGAGATCATCGGGGCGCAGACCTGGCAGACCTCTTCCACCGTCCACACCCGGCCGACCGCGGGGTCGTGACACAGGATCAGCACGACGCCGCCGGCGCACAGCACCTTGGTGTCGCCGTGGGCAGTGCACTGCCGGGCGCGGCAGTGGCAGGCCGCGTCGGGCCGGATGGTGGGCACCCGGGCGTCGGCGGCGGCAAAGGTGCGCAGCGCCTTGAGGTCCCTGGATCAGGGCGGCATCTTGCAGGCCGTGCTGCTGCAGGTACTGGTGCGGAGTTCGCTTCCCGCGCGAGGTGTGGCCGGTCAGCCGGCTTGCCCCGGATCTGCGTTGATCTTCTTCATGCACGCGTCGTCGTAGGCGAGCAAGGTAATCACGCCGACCTGGCTGCTCAGGTACTCCGCGACCATGGTCCAGCCGCGCTGTTTGAGAACTACGCGGGCGTCGTAGACCACCCCGTCCGGGCCCCTGCGCTTGTCCGGTTCCCGGGCCTGCTGCCAGTCACGCTCGCGCAACTCGCTCACCACCGACTCCCAGCGGGCAACGTCAACCTTGGTGGCCTTGGTGCCGAAGCCCTTGAAACCGAGGGCGCACGATCGCGGCGAACCCGCCTCAGCGTCCTCGTTCATGCCTCCGAAGTCCGGTGCGTTCGCAGGAACGCCCGCGTCGGCCGCGGAGGTGTCGAGGTCCGTCCGCACGACTTCCTTGGTGAGCGGTCCGGTGCCCTGGGGCCGAGGCTGAGGCGGCGCCGGCACCGGGGCGGCCGCCGCCTCCGTGCCCTTGTCGCCAGCCCCACAGCCTGCGGCGCCGAGCGCAATGACCGCCACCGCCACGGTGGCCCACTTCGTGCTGCGCAAAGTCGCATCCTTCCAGGTCAGGGGCTGTGCTCCCCCGTGATCAAGGGAGGAGTCTGCCACGGGGTACCGACAAGGCGACACGGGTTATACCGCAGATCAGCTGTGGCCAAGCTCTGTGGCGGGTCGAAGCGCCGGGCTGTGAGCAGCAAGGGGGAAACCGGGCACGGCCGCAACACGCGGACCGCCCACCGGCGGCTGCGCGCCCTCGCACTCCGACGGACGAGGGCGAGTTCCTCCGGCTGCCGCAAGGCGGTGTCCGAGGAGAGGAACGGCGGGACACGCCGAGGGGCCATCCCATCGACCCGTGCTGGTGCCACGCGGAAACACCGGCGGAACCCACTCAAGTCTACAGTTGTATACTTAGCTGTGCAGCACGACCTTCCCGCGCTCTGGCGCGGGAGAAATCCGTATGGGAGCAAGGAATGAACCTCAATCTCGAGGGCAAGCGCGCTCTGGTCACCGGCTCGAGTGCCGGCCTGGGCGAGGCCACCGCGAAAATGCTGGCGGCGGAGGGCGCCGCGGTCGTCATCCACGGCCGGGACAAGGACCGCACCGCGCAGGTCGCCGAAGGCATCCGCCGGGCCGGAGGCACCGTCAGCACGGCACTGGGTGACCTGGCCACAGACGAGGGCGCCGCCGCGGTCGCCCAGGCCGCCACCGAGGACGGTCCTGTCGACATCCTCGTGAACAACGCCGGCTTCTACCGGCATCTGTCGTGGGCTGATGCGAGTCCGGCGGAGTGGACCGACGCATACAACATCAACGTCGTCTCGGGTGTCAGGATGATCCGGCATCTGGTTCCTGCCATGCGCGAACACGGCTGGGGCCGGGTGGTCACGATCGGCGGCGGTCTCGCCTCCCAGCCGATGAACACCCATCCGCAGTACAACGCCACGCTGGCCGCCCGGCACAACCTCGCGGTGTCGCTCGCCCGCGACCTCAAGGGCACCGGCGTCACCTCGAACATCGTCTCGCCCGGCGCGATCCTCGTCGAAGCGACGAAGGAGTTCGTCACAGCGCTCGGTCCCGCCCGCGGGTGGGGACAGACCTGGGAGGAAGTCCAGCCGAACGCGGTCGAGGCCCTCATTCCGAACGACCACGGCCGTTTCGGCAAGCCCGACGAAATCGCCGCTGCCGTGGCATACCTGTGCAGCGACTACGCCGAGTACATGAGCGGTGCCACGATCCGCGTGGACGGTGGACTGATCCGCTCCGCATTCTGAGCTGGGGCGCCGATGCGGGCCGCCTGCCGAATGACCTCCGCGCTCGGGATGCGTCACGCGGCGGCCCGCACGGCGAAAGCCAGCAGGATGCGACGCGCGCCGGTCACTCCGCGGGCCAGTCAGGCGCGTGGCCACCGCGCGCGACGGCACTGCGGTCGGCGTGGCCTGCCCGGTCGGCCGCCGTCCTCACGGTCCGGTTGGGCAGGCCGTCAATCACATCTCCGGCCTCCCGGAACACCTTCGCCTTCACCTGGAGCTGACCGGAGAATCCGGTACGCCTCACGCCGGCGACCGTTAGTGCTGGGGCCGGTCGGGCGGAGCGGTCCGGCAGTCGGCGCCGGAACCGCGCAGCGGTCGCCCGGCGCAGATTCGGCCCCCCGCCGTCGGCCCGTAGGCCCCACCCAGGGGCCTACGGGCCGACGGCGGCACGGGCCGCAGAGAACCTCAAAGCTCTACAGCCGTAGACCGGCGTTTCGGCCTCACTACACTCGTGTCGTGGAAAACGAATCGCCTCGGCGCGAGCCGCCGCCCGCCGCCCCCCGCCGGTCCCGCAACGCGGCAGCGACCCGCGAGGCGATTCTCTCGTCCGCCGTGGAAGCCTTCACCCGCCTCGGCTACGACGCCGCCGGCGTGCGGGACATCGCCAAGGACGCCGGCGTCACCGCGATGATGGTCAACCGCTACTTCGGATCCAAGGAACAACTGTTCGCCGAGGTCGTGGACAGCTCCTTCGCCCCACGGACCGTGGTGGGCAACGATCCGGCAGCCCTGGTCCACGACGTCGCCCGGTCACTGGTGGAGCGCACCGCGCCCGAGGCCGACGAACTCAGTCCTTTCCTGCTGATGCTGCGATCCGCGTCCAACCCACGAACCGCCGAAATCGCCCGCCAAGGCATCGAACGCCACGTGGAACGGCACCTCACCAGCCTGATGACAGGCGAAGGCACAACGGAACGCTCTGCGCTCGCACTGTCAGTGATCGCCGGTGTGTGGCTGATGCGGAAACTGATCAGGAACACGGCACTGGTGGAAGCAGACCCCAACGAACTCGCCGAGCGCCTGGAGAACCTCCTCCGAACCCTCCTGGAAGACACCCCACCTGAAGAACACTGACCGACCCGCCCCCGGCCTCAGCCCACCCCGACGACAGACCTCCTTCCACTCCAGCAGCGCTTCGCTATCCGGCCTGGTGAGAGGCGTCGTGCGGGGTGTAGGGCGTCCAAGGACTCACGGCCCCGCGCCGACCACCGCATCGACGAGTGGAAGCCCGGCGAGCCGGCCGAGGTCACCTTCGCCCCGTGTCGGGGAAACCACCAGAAGCGGCACCGTTGGCGACGCAGACAACGAGATCCGGGACACGTCCAGCCTCCCCTACCCGCCGTCCGCATACCCGCGCGCTACGGTCTCCCCACTCGACGTCCGCCCCGCCGACCTGCGTGACAAAGCGATCCACATCGGTACAGGCGTGACGCCCACGCGCCGCCCGGCACAGCACCGGGACGGCGCGTCACATCACAAGCGGGCAACTGACCAAACGCTCACGGGTGCGAGGGTCAGAAGTGACTCGTCGCCACTACCTGCCCGCGCGCCCATTTTTCCACGCGGACCATATGAGGGCGATGGCGACGTACGTGGCTACCAGTCCCAGCGCGAACATGAGCCAGAAGACGGTCACACCGAGTACCGGCACCTTGTACGTCACGCTGATCAAGATGGCCGCCAGGATGCCCCCGAAAGTCCACAACCCACAGATGAGCCCGACATCATCACTGGAACTACTGCTCACTGCCCCACCCCTCAACTCCAGGCCCGGAGTTGGGCCTGTGTCGGCAGGCTACCGGCCTTGGCAGCTCACTCAACGCGAATATGACCCGCAGGCTTGCGTTCCAGCAGTCACGTCGTCACGCCGGGCGCAGCGTGGCACTCGCCCGCAGGTATGAGTGCGAACCAACCAGGCCTTACAGTTCAAAGTCGATGCCGGTGAACCCACCTCGAGCCCGGCAGCGAAGCGGCCACGGCACCCAGGGGCTGATGAAGGCCGGGCTTTGCAAGGGAACCGCCGTGGGGCGAGAGTGCGCGGCCCTTACGCCGGCCGCGAATCGGGCTGGCTCCTTGCCTGCCCCAATGGCCCGATGCGGACCCCGATCTTCGAGGCTCGCCCCATGGTGGCTCCCGTGCAAAGTCGCTGAGCCGACCGCCCCGTCCGCGGCGGGTCTCCCCTCAGCATCCCCTTCGGCGTCTGGCGGCCGGCCTGTTCGTCGTCACCTGGCGCTGTTCTTCGTCCAGAGTGCCGGCCATCCCGGGTCCACCCGGCGGATCCGGCTGGGCCGACACCTGGGGTTCGCCTCGATCCTCGCCATGGCAGTGGCCGCCGCGTTCGGCGCCACGTTCATGCCCGAGCCCGCCAACCCCTGCACCGCAGTTGGCCCCGCTGGACGACTCCGGTGCACAACCACAGCCCGGTTGCTCAGAACAGGGAGTCCCAAAAGGCATCTTCCGGGTCGGGTTCTTCTGGGTGGAGCATGCAGCGTCTGCAGCGCAGGAGTCCTGGTTCGTTGGTGCCGGAGGCGGCGCCCATCCATGGCAGGGCCTCCTCCATGGCGTGTGCGCGCTCTTCGTCGGCGAGGGCGTCGACGGTCCGGCGGAGCTCCTCGGGTGCGGATTCGTCGGTGAGGCAGAGCCAGCCGATCGCAGCTGCCAGGCGGGTTTCGGGGGCCTCCGTGCCATCGTGCCACCGTTCGCGCAGCCGCGTGACGGTCGGCGGGTGCGGGTGGGCCCGGGTGAGCTCGGCGGTGGCCAGGAGCAGGGCGGCACGGACCATGACGTCACCCTCGGCGGCGATTCCGTTGGCCAGGGCGGTCCGGATGACGTGGTCGGGGTCGGCCGCGGTCGCCAGGACATACGCGGCGTCGATACGGACGGTGGGATCGGAGTCTGCGAGGAGGGGCAGGAGCGCGGAGGTGTCGGCGGTGATCGCGGCTCGGGCGGCGGCCACCGACCAGCCGGCCGGGTAGCCGGTCACCTCGTATCCGTAGTCGTCGTGGGTGTCGGGGGCGTGACGCCGGGGGTCGGTGCGATGGAGGAGGAATTCCTCGCGGGAGGCGACGCCGTGGTGCCGGGCACGGGCGGGGCCGGAGAGTACGGCGAGGACTGCGGCGCGGTGTGGGTGGTGAGCGTCGACGGCCAAGGGGATGAGGAACGGCACAGCGAGAGCGGTAGCGGCCCGGCTGTCATCGGCGCACAGACCCCACAACACACCCGTCGCGTCCACCCCCGGGTCACCGGCAACGCGCAAAAGGTGAACGGTCTTCCGGACGTCATGCCCATGGGGGAAGTTGCTCCACGGGACGGCGTCTAGGCTCAGGCTCCGTCGGGGTTCGGGCAGGATGCCGGACACCACCGCCCGCACGTCGAACGGGCCACCCGAGAACGAAGCCAGATCCGCCCCATCCACCACTTCCCGACACATCGCGAACGTCGGGTCAGTCCGCCAGTCCTTCACACCACACCCCCACCGTCGAACCCCCGGAACTCGATCATGACCGGCCCGGCGGCCCACCGGAAGCCACTCGTCCTACCAGTTCGCATTCCTCACACTGCCGACGCGCCTTCCAACCGATGTACAAGTACTGTCCCAGCTCCTGGAAAGAGCCGGCTCTTCCACAGGGCCAACAGGGTGGCGATCCGGGAACGGGCCCGTACCCGCACGGAACGTGAGGGACCTTGCCCTGCTGCTTCCACATGGACCAACATCGCGCGATCATCCCTGACCCCGCCGTTCAAACGGGGGCCGGGGGCGGGGTTTGCTCCGGCGTCCGGGTTGGTGCCCGCTTGGACAAACGGTCACCGGCTGATCTTCGAAGTGTCGAAGCCTCGAAGGAGATCAGCACGATGACCGCACCCGACATTCTGCCCCTGCACGCGCTTGCCGAGGAGAACCTCGCCGCGGCGAGTCGGGATCTGTTGCGCGCGATGGTCAAGACGTTCGCCGACCTCCTCTGCCTCGAGAACGCAGCAGGAACCCGATCAGGCCGGAGCCGAGTCCGGTTCCGGGGAGGAAGCCCGCACGACCGTGTCCGGTGCCGGTGCGTCTCCGGCGACGACTCCGCCCGTCCGTCCTTGGTGCACCTTCTGGTCGCCTGATATGCAGCCGATATCCGGGGGGCTCCTACGCCATCGACGCCCTCCTCCTCGGCGGGTCACCCGGGGGCCGTGGTGCGGGCGGGAAATGGTCACGAGCTTGTCAGTCGTGCGCAGTACAGTCCGCACAGCAAACGCACAACATCAACAGGCAACAGGGGTGGGACCGGATGAGCACGTCGAGGCGTACGCGCCTTGCCGCCGCGGTGGGGGTCGCGGCCTTCGCACTGACCGCGACGGCCGGCTGTGGGGCGGCGCACGACACGGCGAAGGCCGTGGGCAAGGCGGACACGATCGCGGAGATCCTGGCGCGGGTCACCGACCGCACGGAGAAGATCGGGGCGGCGCAGGTCACGTTCGTCACCGACCCGGGGCAGGGCAGCCCGATCACGATGACGGGCACCTACTCGTGGGGCAAGGGACTCGCCTACGACGTCATGATGGACACCAAGGCCGCCCAGATGCAGGCTCTTCAGGACGCCCCGAAGCTCCGGGCCCTGCTGGTGGACGGTGCCTACTACTACAACGTGGACCCGCAGCCGGCGGGCCCGCTCAAGGGCAAGCACTGGATGCGCATCGACGTGTCGGCGCTGCTGGGCGAGAAGGGCGCTGCGGCGGTCGAGAAGAACGGTGACCCGACGGCGGGGCTGCGCTACATCGGCATGTCCAAGAACGCCAAGGACTTGGGCGAGGAGCCGGTGCGCGGCATCAAGGCGCATCACTACCGCGTCACCATCAACCAGGACGACCTGGGCACCGGGATGTCCGCGGAGGACAAGAAGAACCTCCTCGGCTCCATGGCCGGTTCCAACGGCGGCATCGACATGGACGTCTGGGTCGACGGCAAGGGCTTGCCGGTCCGGTTCGTCCAGGTGATGGGGACGGTCAAGGTGACCGCGGACTTCCTGAAGTTCGGTCACGCCAAGACGGTGACGGCGCCGCCGGTATCGGACACCGCCGACCTCAGCGAGCAGATGAAGGCCGCCCAGCCGACCTCCTGACCACCTGTTGACCCCCCGACGCCCCCGTCCGCACGGCGCGGACGGGGGCGTTCGCGTGTCCTGACGTGGGCTCGGCCGCGGTCCAACGACCCCGTTTTCAGGCACGCCGACATCAGAGGTGATCCCCTCAGATCAGGACTGCGACAGCGGGCGCAGTCCCCGCAGCCGGCGGGGTGACGTGCCCGCTCAGGCGTGCAATACGGCTGGTGCCCCCTGCCGACTCGTACGGCAGGCACGCCCGAAGACGTACAGCCGCGTGGACGGCAATCCGCGAGGGATGGCCGTCCGCGCGCACGTCAGGCGTTGGGATCGAAAGGGATTCCTGACGGCTTGGAGTTGGCGAGAGTGGAGTTGAAGCGGGCGTCGTTGATCTTGATGGTGGCCGAGCCGAAGTCCGCATTCATGAGCTTGTCGCGGAAGCCCGCCGGATAGCCCTCCCACCCCACGAGGCGAGGGAAGAACCAGCCACCGGTGGCGTTCTCCGCGGGCTCGTCGTTGGTGTTGGCGAAGCGGAAACAGTGCGTCGAGGCGCCGTCCTTGTGGTACACGATCTTGGGGTGGGTGCCGTCGAAGCGGATCGCGGAGCGGGCGGCGATCTGGTAGCCGGAATGCTGGGACGCCGAGACGTACTCGACCTGGTTGTTGTGGATCCAGACCACGACGTGCTCCCAGTCGTGGGTGTGGCCGATGGCCGCAGGGCCGAGCGTGGCCTGGTCCTTCTCGAAGTAGCTGGCGTACACCACGGCGCACCAGTCGTTGTTGCACTTCTCGCGCGAGTACGTGTTGGCGTTGGCCAGCTGGGCGTAGTCGTGGCAGCGCCCGTTGACGTCCCCGCCCAGCTTCAGGCCGGGATTGAGGGTGCCGTCGGCGCCGATCGCGGCGGTGGCGTAGCAGCCGTCTCCGTCGTAGTCGTAGGCCGGGGAGAAGGACTGCTCCAGGCCGTCGGCGTTCTGCGGCAGCAACTGCAGGACAGAGGCGTTCGCCTCGGCGGGGAAGCCCAGGACAACCATGGCGCCCAAGGTGGTTGCTACGGCTCCCAGACGCAGGCGGTTGGTGCGCTTGGGAATCGACGTCGTTCCAGTGGAACTCTTCCTCGCCGGCTTGAGGTTGCGCACGAGAACTCCTCGACATGAGAGGGGCAAGGGTGTCTCTTGAGATTTCCGTGCCCGATAACTGACGGCTCTACGCGACGAAATGTCCGACGTGCCGGAAGCCCGGTCGGCCATCTCCTGATCTGTCCAAACTTATTGACGCGCCGACAAGTTATCCGAGCCCGTTCCGACGACGCAAGCACGCATTTCCGAATTGACATTCCCGACATGTCCCGGCTTCCGGCGAGGAAAGAGACCGGGAAATTGGAGTGAATGTCTGGGTGCTATGCGCACACCCCCGCGCAAACCCGTCCGACGACAGTTGCCTCGTGCTGGCCCCGGACCGTTGCTCGGCATGAATGCGTGGTCCGCCGAGTCCCACCAAGCGTGGTGCCGCATGCACTGCTTGTCGTCGATGCGCAGTCGGTGACGTCCATGGGGTTCGACGTGCTCCGCGTCGCGCATGGGCAGCAGGAAACCGCCGGCCAAGAGCGGATGCTGGTCCGTCCCAACTGGTCGGCGGGGCGGCGCTGTGAGCCGAGGCGGGCCCCGACTCCAGGGACGGGGGAACCGTGCTGCCCGCAGTCCCACCAGCTGCACCCTCGAGCAGGCGCTGTCCAGGCGCTCGAATGTGGCTGCTCCGGTGGGACAGGACACCATGCTCGTTCACGACGTGAGCATCAAGCTGCCGGCCGAGTCCGCCTCTCACGGCCGCCTCGCGCCGATGCAGCAGCGTCGGCTGGGCACAGCCCGCTCGGGCACGGACGCTGCGCGAGCAGGTACCCCACTTCATCGTCGGCCCGGCTCGGTACCGACAACGGCATACGGCGATGGCTACTCGTGTCAGCGGATGTCGTGGCCGGGGTGGGCCTGGTCGTAGGCGTGCCGCGCTTCGGCGATGACGGCACGATGTGCGAGGGACCAGTCGGCGAGTGCCTTGACGAGGTGGGTCAGGCCGGCCCCGGTCTCGGTCAGGCGGTAGTCGACCTGGGCCGGGACGGTTGGGTACACGGTGCGTAGCACCAGTCCGTCACGTTCGAGCCTGCGCACGGTGAGGGTGAGCATGCGCTGGGAGATGCCGTCGATGGCGCGCTGGAGTTCGCGGAAGCGACGTGGCCCGCCGGAGAGTTCGACGGTCACGAGCACCGACCACTTGTCGCCGATGCGATCGAGGACATCGCGGATGCCACAGTCGGGGTGGTCCTTGCGTCCGCACGGGTCGAGTTGGGCGGGGGTTGTGGTTACGTCGGTGTGCGTGAGTGACATCAAACTGCCTTCTTGTGGCCGGTGAGCGTGCGGTCGAGGATCAAGCGTAGTTACTGATGAGAACCACGACGGAAGACTACGATTGATCATGATTTTGGTGACCGGAGTGAACGGGAACCTCGGCTCGGCCACTCTTGCGGCGCTGCGCGCCCGCGGATCCGTTGCGATGGGCGGCAGCCGCACGCCGGGCGAGGGAGTGCGGCGTCTCGACTTCGACGACAAGGGGAGCCTCGACCTCACCGGCGTGTCCACTCTGGTACTCGTCTCCGCCGGCTACGCCGAGGACGACCAGGTCGTAGCCCGACACGCGGCGGTCCTGGACGCCGCCGCCCGTGACGGCATCAACCACGTCGTGTACACGAGCGTGACCACTGCCGGCGACCACCTCGGTTTCGCTCTGGCGCACCGCGCTACCGAGCGCCTGGTGCGGGCGAGCGGGTTGCCGTGGACGATCCTGCGCAACGGCCTGTACGCCGAACTCTTCGGCGGTCTGCTGATGTGGACCGGTGAACGGGTGGAGTCCGCGTTCGGGGACGGCGCCCTGGCCGCGGTCGCACGACAGGACCTCGCCGAGGTCGCAGCGATCGTCGCGTCGAATCCGGCATCTCATGGCGGGCGTGTCTACGACCTCGTCGGCACCCCGGTCACAGCGGGACAAGTCGCCGGTGCACTCGGTGTCACTCATCGCGCCATCAGTTTGGGAGAGTACCGGCGCAGGCTCCTTGAGGAGACGTCGGGGCTGCAGCCGTTCCAACCGCCGATGCTCACCTCGATCGCCACGGGCATCCGCCATGGCTTCCTGCACGCCAGTGGCCCTGACCTCACCGACCTCCTCGACCACGCAGCCCGCGATCCACTGGCCACAGCCGCTGCGGCTGCGTCCGCCGGCAGGCCGTAAGCGAGCGGAAGAACCGCCGCCGAACAGGTCACCTACAGACACCATCCCGCTGGAAACGACACAACCCCGAGCATGTCTTCGGCTCCTGACGCCCCTTTCGGTCCTGAGCGTCGGCAGCGCCGCTCAGCCGTGCAAGTCCGAAGGAGACCACGTATCAGTCGTACGGCGCATTGGATCACCATGGGGTAGTGGTCGTGCGTGGTTCGCTCCTCAGGCCGGCTGCAGACAGCTGATCACGCCGCTTGCAGATCTCTCGGTTCGAGGCCGGTGGCCCGCCGCCCCGGCTCCCGCGATGCAGCCGGTGACCTAAGCGTGCCGTATGCGAACTTGCGGGCCCGGGCCGACTGAAGGACGTCGACGGCGAACCCGCGATCAACGCATCGGTGAGGCCGGGGCGAGCTGGGTCACAGTTTTGGACCGATCCGTCCAGCATCTGGTTTTTTACCGTACGGTCCATAACAGGCCCACCGTGCTGAACGCGGGCCTGACGCGTAGCAACAGCAGCCGCGGAGGGAAGACCTCCGCCGAACAGGAGCCTTGATCATGGGACAGCTCGACGGTAAGACAGCCATCGTCACTGGGGGTAACAGCGGAATCGGGCTGGCCACCGCCAAGCGATTCGCGGCCGAGGGCGCATACGTGTTCATCACCGGCCGGCGTCAGGAGGCGCTCGACGCCGCGCTGGCCGAGATCGGTCCGAACGCCACCGCCGTCAGGGGCGACGTCTCCGATCTTGACGACATCGACCGCCTCTATGCCGCCGTTTCCGGGCAGGGCCGCCGCATCGACGTGCTGTTCGCCAACGCCGGTGGCGGCGAGTTCTCGGCCTTGGAAGACGTCACCGAGAAGCACTTCGACTCGACTTTCGGTATCAACGTGAAGGGTACGCTCTTCACGGTCCAAAAGGCGCTTCCTCTGCTGAACGAGGGGGCTTCGGTCATCCTCACCGGATCCACTTCCGCAACCTCGGGCGGCGAGGCCTTCGGTGTCTACGCCGCTTCCAAGGCCGCCATCCGGTCCTTCTCCCGCACGTGGGCCAACGAGCTCAGGAGCCGGAAAATCCGAGTGAACACCCTCGTCCCGGGCCCGATCGAGACGCCCGGCAACTCCGGGCTCGCGCCCAATGCCGCGGAAGCCGCCAAGCTCTGGGACTTCTTCGCCAGCCAGGTGCCTCTGGGGCGGATGGGTCGACCTGAGGAGGCCGCGGCGGCGGCACTCTTCCTCGCCGGCGACCAGAGCAGCTTCATCACCGGAACCGAACTCTTCGTCGACGGCGGCCTCAACCAGGTCTGACCGCCACTTCGACCTCCGATGCATCCTCTCCCCCACGGACGACCGCCCATCGCCGGTTCACGGAGTGGACCAAGGCCCGGGTGTGGGGTGAAGCTGCACCGCCTGGTGCTCGACGAGCTCGGCTCGCCCGGTGAGCTGGACTCGAGCCGTTGCGCGATCGACTCGGTGAACGGGATTCCGCATCCAGAGTGACGCCGCGCCCCCGCTGTCACCCCGGCTCGACGAACTCGTAACCGGTCCCTATCGCGCATTGGGCGGCGTTCGGCCCTGGGCAGCCGACGTGATGCTCTGGCGGTGACAGCGGTGGGGACGCGGAACGCAAGAACTGGCCGGATCGTCCCCTAGGAGGGGCAGAGGGTGGCGTCCATCGGCCTGTCCATGGCCGCTTGGGCCACCAGCGTCACCACGGAACCCGGCGTAGGCCTGGATCGCGCCGACCGCTGGGGAGATCCACGTCGACGGGTGGGCGCCGACCTTCTTCGGCTTGGCTCTGGCCCTCAGCCAGTACGAGCCGGCAGACGGCACCTTCCAGGAAAGCGACATCCTTCACCTTGAGGAGAAGGCGCAGGAGGAGGTGGCCGCCGCCTGAACGTCCCGCTCACCAGAGGATCAAGCGAGTGGGCCTTGGCACGGATCGCCGTCCCACCGCGGTGATCGATTGCGCTACGCGGCTTGTGGACAGTCGTCAACTGTGACCACAGGCCGTCTCTCGCGTCGGACTTGCGCTCGAAGCCACCGCTTGTGGGCCCGGCCGGCGGCTTGGAGCCCGGAGGTGGCCAACACGGTAGCGAGCGCGGCTTCGATGAGATCGCCGCCGTAGTACATGGCCTGCGCTCCCGTATGCGGCTCTCCGGCGGCGAAGGGTGTCCCCGGTGACAGCTCCACCGTCTGCTCGAACAGCGAGCCCCTTTCGCCCTCCTCGTGATCCCTGACGACGTGGTCCGGTGGGGCTGTCAGTTCGCGGGGCGTGGCAGCACAGCGAGGGCGGTGCGGGCGATTTCTGTCAGCATCTCCTCGTCGGCTCCGGCCTTGCCCAGTGCTTCGATGCCGCGCAGTACGGCGAGCACCAGTGCGGCCAGCCGTGCGGGGTCCGCGTTCGCGTCGAGGTCGCCGCTGCGCTGGCAGGCGGCGATGTCGTCCTCCAGTAGTGCGTGCAGCGCTTCGATGGCTGCGTGTGCACGCTTCGCCACGGTCTCGTCGTGTTCGGCCAGCTCGGCGGTGCCCTTGGCCAGCAGACATCCGCGATGGACGGTGTCCGCGGCCGTGGCTGCGGCCACCGCGTGTATGTGGGCGGACAGCCGCGTGTACGCGTCCTCGTCTTCGCCGCGCAGCTGCTGGGCGGTGGCGTCGACGACCAAGTTGCAGTAGTCGTCGAACACGCGGTGGAAGAGGTCCTCCTTGCCGCCGAACGCTCCGTACAGGCTGCCTTTGCCGAGGCCTGTGGCCGCGGCGATGTCGTCCATGCGCGTGCCCGCGTACCCAGTCGCCCAGAACTGCTCCCGTGCGGACGCCAGCACCTGCTGCTCGTCGAATTTCCGAGGTCGTGCCATGAGGCAAGCATACGCTTTCTTGACCGCCTCGTCCATAACGGTTACCGTTGTGGACGATGCAGTCAAAAACTATCGAGGAGTGGCGCGTCATGAGGGAAGCACTCGCGGGCAAAACAGCCGTGATCACCGGGGCGAACAGCGGCATCGGACTGGCCACGGCGCGGCGATTCGCAGCTGAGGGCGCGCACGTGATCATCACCGGCCGACGCCAGGATGCGCTGGACGCGGCGGCTGCCGAGATCGGTCACAACGTCACTGCCGTCCGCGGAGACGTAGCCAGCCCGGCCGACCTCGACCGGCTCTTCTCGGTCATCGCCGAGCAGGGCCGCCGCATCGACGTGCTCTTCGCAAACGCGGGCGGCGGGGAATTCGCCACCCTGGAGGAGACGACGGAGCAGCACTTCGACGACACGTTCAACATCAACGTCCGCGGGACGCTCTTCACCGTGCAGAAGGCACTGCCGCTCCTCAATGACGGCGCCTCGGTGATCCTGACCGGCTCCACCGCTGCCACAACCGGCGGAGAGGCGTTCGGCGTCTACGCCGCGTCGAAGGCCGCGGTCCGGTCCTTCTCGCGCACCTGGGCCAACGAACTGCGCGGCCGTGGCATCCGTGTCAACACCCTGGTGCCCGGGCCGATCAAGACCCCGGGAATCAACGGCCTCGCGCCCGACGAGGAAGGGGCCAAGTCGCTCCGCGCGTCCTTCGCGCAGCACATTCCCCTCGGCCGCATGGGCGAGCCCGCCGAAGCAGCCGCGGCCGCCCTCTTCCTCGCATCCGACCAGAGCAGCTTCGTCACCGGCGCCGAACTCTACGTCGACGGTGGCCTCAACCAGATCTGAGGAGTCCTCCGTTCCGCATCGGAGGGCCGAGAGAGCCCCCGCCTGCAGGGGGCCGGGATTCGCCTGCCGCGTGACCTGCCGCACTGGGCGGACACCGCCCGAACGACGCAGCAGGCACCGGCGGGACTGTGGTCCACGCCGCCTACCCGGCGATCCGCCGGACCGAGCGCACGCCTCGTTCTCATGGTCACGCCGCTGTGACCCCTGCCGCTCACGTCCCACGCATGCGGCACAGCCGCCGCGCAGCAACGCGGCACGGGCCACCCAGGGCCCCCGATCCTTCCAGGGAAGAAGAAGCATGAGTGATCACTCCAGCACGGCCTCGGTCGTCGGCCGACCGGAACCGATACGAGCGGCAGGGCACACCACACCCTCACCGCAGAGCAACTGGCAGGCCGTCGCCTCGGTCGCCTTGATGTCCTTCGTGCTGGTGCTCTCGGAGTTCCTGCCGATCGGGCTCCTGCCCGTCATCGGATCGAGCCTCCATGTTTCCGTCGGCACCGTGGGCCTGGTCGTCGTCGTACCCGGTCTGACGGCGGCCGTCACAGCGCCTCTACTCACCATCGCCTCCGGAAAGCTCGACCGGCGCAAGGTACTGATCGCACTCGCGGTGTCCTTCACGGCCTCCAACATCGTGGCAGCACTGGCTCCCAACATGCCGGTGATGGCGGTGGCGAGGATCCTGCTCGGCATCGCCGTCGGCGGATTCTGGGCGATGGGTGCCGGCGTCGCCGCCCGGCTGGTGCCCGCCGAAGCGGTCAACCGCGCCAGTTCGCTGATCACCGCCGGCATCTCCGCCGGCACCGTGGTCAGCCTGCCGCTCGGCGCACTCGTAGGACACCTCGCCGGATGGCGAACCGCGTTCTTGATCGCCGCAGGCGCCGCCCTGCTCGCCCTTGCGGCTCTGGCGCTGCGACTTCCCTCACTGCCGCCCACCGGAGCGATACGCATGGCCACGCTCACGTCGTCCCTGCGCAATCGCGCGGCCCGCATCGCCCTGCTGGCCACCGCCCTGATCTTCCTCGGGCACTTCGCCGCCTACACCTACATCACGCCCTACCTGGAAGACCGGGCACGTTTCGGCTCATCCGCGGTGACGCTGGTTCTCCTCGGGTACGGCGTGGCAGGACTGGCCGGCAACTTCGCCGCCGGCGCGATCATCGGCCGCAGCCTGCGCGCGGTCTACACCACCGCAGCCATCCTGGTCGCCGCCAGCGTCATCCTGCTCAACACCCTGACGGGCGCCGCACCCGCAGTCGTCGTGCTCGTCCTGCTCTGGGGTGCGGCCTTCGGCGCGGTGCCCCTGGCACTGCAGACGTGGATCCTGCACGCGACCCCCGACGCTCCCGAGAGCGGTCTGGCCCTCCTGGTCAGTGTGTTGCAGATCGCACTCGCCACGGGATCACTCATCGGGGGCATGGTCGTCGACGGCTACGGCGCTCCGGCAGCCTTCGCGCTCGGCGGCACGCTCGCCCTGCTCAGCGCGGCCACTCGGATCTTCCCGCGTCTGTCCCGCAGCTGATCGCGATCCTCGCGTTCGGCGACGGTTACGAGGAGTGCGAGGACGGTGAAATGCCCGCAAGGGCTCCGCGCGCCCGGGCCGGCATCGCTGGGAGATCGAACGGAACCGCAGGCTCACCGACCTCTATGACGGGCCTGTGCCCTCACCGCAGTGGCGGGCCAGTGTCTGCCTGATCTCCTCGGCTCGGTGGCGTGGAGACTGCTCGGAGGAGGCCCACGCGATGTAGGCGTCCGGTCTGACCAGTACGGACTTGCTGGTCAGACCGGACGGGGTGGTGACGCACTCCACCGCGCCGTTCCAGGCTTCGGTCACCGAGGCAGAAAGTGACGCGTCTGCCGGTGTGACCAGCACAAACCTCCGGCCGCGCAGCACCTCGTACAGACGTCGGCCATCGGCGAGGAGGACATCCGGTGCCCGCTTGCCCGTGAGCGGGTGAGCGCCCGCCGGGGCGCCGTAGGCGATGTCGATTCCGGACATCGCCCGCCCCAGCCGCAAGGCGACCGGCGGGAGACGCAGGACGGTCCGGGCGGCGAGGTCTCGGATGCCGCGAAGCGCCCGCGGGGTGGTGAGGACACCACGCAGCAGTGCGCCACTCATGCGCAGCACTCTGCGCCCCACCGGGTGCCTCTCGGCCTCGTAGGTATCGAGCAGGGCTTCGGGGGCACGGTCGCGAAGGACGGCAGCAAGTTTCCAGCCCAAGTTGGCGGAATCTTGGATGCTGGTGTTCATGCCCATGCCGCCGGCGGGGGAATGCACGTGCGCCGCGTCACCGACGAGGAAGACCCTGCCTACGCGGTAGCGCGGTGACTGTCGCTCATCGCTGTGGAACCGTGAGATCCAGCGCGGGTCGTGCATGCCGAAGTCGTGGCCGAGCGCTCGGTGGGCGATGGCCCGGATCTCCTCCAGATCGACCGGTGCGCTGTCCGGCATCTCATGGTGGCGATTCCACGCCATGATGCGGAACCATCCATCGCCGAACGGAACGAGGATGGCGAAGGCATCACCCACTGCCCCTACGGTAGGAGGCTTGCGCGGGGGGTCGGCCAACCGGACGTCGGCAAGCATCATCGACCGCACCGCGGAGCGGCCGGGGAAAGGCAGGCCGAGAGATTGGCGCACAACGCTTTTTCTCCCGTCCGCGCCCACGACGTAATCCGCGTGCAATGTCTGAGGGGAGCCATCCGCAGCCCGGACCTGAACGTCAACGCCGGTCGCATCCTGCGTGAGCCCGATGGCTTCCCAGCCTTCCCGTAGATCGGCCCCATGAGAAAGGGCCCGTGCCCGGAGTACTCGCTCGGTGTGATACTGCGGCGTCACCAGCACGTGTGGGTAACGGGTCGGCAACCGCGACAGATCGATCCCCAAGAACTGCAGAACCGGATTACGGACGCCGGTCGCAAGCAACGGGTCGGCCACACCACGGGCGTCCAATTGTTCCAGCGTCCGCGCGTGCACTGCGAAGGCCCGGGTGAGCTGCGATTCCTGTACGCGACGTTCGACGACGGTACAGCCGACACCGGACTCCGCCAGATCACCCGCGAGCAATAGCCCCGATGGGCCTGCTCCTACGATCAATACCCGATTGTCGGAGCCCATATAACCCCCTAAAAAATCTCCGGGACCACCGTTGCGACTTGATTTGCGGTTGACCGACGAAGTCATCGCCCGCGATACCGAAAAGACCGAGGCACAGGCCAGCGGTTAGCCCTGCGGTGGCTATGAACACCGTACCGTCCGCTTCAGGCCTACGCGCGGCGGCGTCATCGGGGGCCGGTCCAGGCGCTCCGACACGGTCTGACACGATCGGCGTCCCAACGACGCGGCCGACGGAGACCTTCCGCAGCTGTGACTTTCACCAACGGCCCGCTCAGTTGGCAAGCCCGATCACCAACCACATCAGCAGTGCCCCCGTCACCGTGAACAACAGAGTGGCCTTGGAGGGGTGCGGACTGTGGGCTTCCGGCAATATGTCCGACGTCGCCAGATAAAGCAAGAAGCCGGCAAAGAATCCGAGATATAGGCCCAGCAGCCCCGTCGGTATGGTGAACCCCAAAGTGATCGCTGCCCCGATCACCGGAGCCAGCGCGTCAGCCGCCAGTAGTAGTTGCGCCCGACGCCGGGCATTGCCGTACAGTCTGGCAATCGTATAGGTATTGAATCCGTCGGCGAAGTCGTGCGAGATCACAGCGATGGCTACGACGATACCCAGCGTATTACCAGCCTGATATGCAGCGCCGATGGCGAACCCGTCAATCACGCTGTGGCCCACAAGTGCCGAGGCCGCGGTCAGACCGATTCCCTGCGCGGACTCCTGCGCATGCCCAAAAGCATGGCTGTGCGGTGCGTACTCACTCTCGTGAGCGCGGTGAATGGCAACTCCTCGCTCTACCACGTGCAAAGTAAGAAATCCTGCGACGAACATCAGCAGCGCTGCGGGAACCCCGAAAACGCGCCGAGGCTGAGCAGCCAGCGCATCGGGAAGCAGATCGAAGCCGATAACACCCAGCATGAGACCGGCGGCGAGACCGAGAACCAGATGACGGCGGTCACCGACCCGCTGCGCCACGACCCCACCCACAAGAGTCATGACCATGGCGCACGCGGCTATCAGAACCGGCATGAAGCAATCTTGTGCGACGCCGTGAGGGGTCGCTACTCAGCACTTCCGGCCATCACGAGGACAGCCGGTGCTGGCGTTCGCACCGGTAGAGCGGTCTGCCGGCGCGACCGGCCGGGCGCCGAAGGGGACGGGCAAGCCGGCCCGCCGGTTCGCCTCTCCGCGCTGGATGCCACCAGTGGTACCGTTGCCACCATGAGCGCATCTGAGAAGGCCGAGAAGAAGGCCATGAGCCTCCGGTTCCCGGACGCAGAGCAGTACGAGGCCATCGCCGGGGCGGCGAAGGCCGCCGGGGTGAGCATGCAGGAGTACGTGCTGTCGGCCGCCTACGAGCGCGCCACGGCCGTTGAGAAGATCTTCCTCGACGCCGCCCGGGAGGCCGCCGAGTACACCCGCGAGGCCTTCGCCGAGCTCGGCGACAACATCCCCGACACCGAGCGGCACGCCGCGTCTCAGGCCGCACGCCGTCGCCTGGCCGAGATGGACGCCGCCGAGGCCGGGCACGGGAACGCCGCGTGATCCACACCATCGACGTGCCGTTCCTGCTGCACGTCGCCGAGCGGATCGACGGCGACCCGCAGGTGCACGAACTGGGCGTGCTCTACGCCGCGGTGGCCCGCGTCCACTCCAGCGCCATGGACCGCGACTGCTACGGCTCGGACCACCTCAAGGCGGCCGCGCTCATGCACGAACTCGCCCGCATTCCCAGCCTGGAGCACTCGAACCTGCAGTTCGCATGGATGAGCACCTACGGGTTCCTGACCCTGCAGGGCCACCGCCTGAACTACCCGCCCAAGGACGCCGCCGCTCTCGTCCGCGACGCGGAGGCCGGCCGGGTCACCGTGGAGGAGATCGCCGTGGCGCTGCGCGGCTGGACCGTCCGATGAGCCACCGTTCCGGCGAGTAGGTGCGCCGCCACCACGGCGTTCCAGCCCGCCGGGGTCTGGAGATCACCGACTGGGATCCGGCCTGAGAGCCCCGCAAGGCGGTCATCGTCGACCACCGGAACCAGTACCCGCGGGTGCGCCTGGACGACGACAACCACGAAGGTCTGCGTCTGATCGCCCGCGTCCGCCGGCGACGACCGCGCCACCCGAACGCGCCCTGCGCACCTGCGAGCCGGGCAGGCCCGCCCGTCCGGTCCCGCGGAGTGACCGCGGGACCGGACGGGGGGTTCAGGACGCTGAGTTGTAGGCCGAGATCTCGGTCAGCGTCGGCGTGTACTGCTCCGTGGCGATCTGGCCGGTGAGTGCCACCCGCAGCTTGGAGGTGGTGACCGAGCCGAAGCCGGTGACGGTCAGGTCGTGACCGATGCCGGTGTCGCGGCTCGCGAAGGTGACCCAGGTGCCGGTGGTGTCGTCCCAGCGCTGCAGGTCGAAGGACTGGACGCGGGGGTTGGTGCCCGAGTCGGTGTACTCGTCCAGGTAGACCTGGTCGAAGGTGGTCGCCGTGCCGAAGTCGACGTCCAGGGTGATCGGGTAGGCGGCGGCGTCGGCTGCGGCCCAGCGGGTGCTGAGGTTGCCGTCGGTCAGCTTCTCCGCGCCGAGGGTGCCGTTCGCCCCCGGGTGGGTGGAGCTGGCGGTGACCGTCTTGCCGAGGGCGAGGTCGACTCGGTTGTCGGCCTCCTCCTCGATCGGGTCGTCGTCGACCGGGTGGGCGACCCGCTTCCCCTTGCGGGACTCGGCGATGCCGATGTCGGGCGCGTCACCGTAGTAGAGCTTGGTGCCGAGGAAGTCGGCCGCGCCCAGGTGGGCGTTGTAGCGGCCTGCGTCGATCAGGGGCGAGTTCTTCCTCAGCGAGAAGTGCGCCGCCGCGGTACGGATCTTCGCGACTCCGGCACCGGTGACGTAGGTGTCCACGCTGCCCTTGAACTGCGGGTCCACGCGCAGGCCGTCGGGGTCGGCCGGCTCCTGGGTGGAGTGCTTCCCGCCCGCCTCGTAGTAGTCGTTGTTCGAGAACACGGCCTGGCGCAGGGCGCCGGTTCGGCGGTACCAGGTCGTCTCGTCGGTCTTCGACGTGTTGTAGAAGATGTTGTTGAGGAAGTAGACGCGGCTCAGGAACGTCTCGTCGTGTACGTAGTCGAGCTTGGAACCGTCGTACACGAAGGTGTTGTTGACGAAGTACGAGGGTTCGTAGTTCGACGACAGCATGTTCTTCACCAGGACGCCGTTGTCGTTGACGCTCAGGTTGTAACGCGCCACCGAGTTTGAGCTGTTGCCCATGTAGGCCATCCAGCCGGCCGCGTTGTCGTGCGAGTAGTTGTACTGGTACGTGACGTTGAAGTTGGTGTACTCCATGTCCCAGGGCGTGCCGTCGTACTCGTTGTCCGGGCCGCCGTACACCTCGTTGTACTGCATGGTCGAGTCGGCGCCCGCCCACAGGTACAGGCCGCAGGAGACCGCGTCGTAGCGCTCCAGGAAGCCGTTGACCTCATTGTACTCGACCGTCATCCGCTCGGTGTCGGCGAGCTGGATGGCACCCTGGCCGATGCTCTCGGCGTAGTTGTGGCCGATGTAGACGTCACGGCTGTACAGGTCGCGGGTACGCACCCACAGCTGCTCCCAGCCCTCGTGGAACTTCCCGCTGTCGTCGTACTGGCCCGCGGCGGCGCCGTCCGCGTTGAACCAGTTGAACCCGAACTGCACCGCGTGCAGCTCCACGTTGACGAACGTGTTGTTCTCGATCCGGACGTCCTTGAAGTAATGGCCGCCGGGCGCGTAGTCCTTGTAGCTCTTGTTGCCGAAGACCTGGAAGTCCACCGCACCGTAGTGGATCTTCTGCCATCTGCTCGGACCGTCGAGGTCGTGGACGGAGATGTCCGAGATCCGGAAGTGGTCCATGACGGTGTCCTCGCCGGCCTTCAGCAGGTCGGCGTTGATCGACACCATGATTCCGTCGCGGACGTACGTGCCCGTGGTGATGTTCGTCGAGAAGTCGTCGTCATTGGACAGCTCGACGTTGTTGATGTCCCAGTACTGCTGGTTGCGCAGCACGATGGCACCGGTGAGACCCACGGTGGCGGGGTTCTTGGTGCCGTCCGCGTTGAACGGGCTGGGGACGTTGCCGTTGGTCGCGATGTACGGGCGGCCGTCGTTCTTGTCACCGTAGGCCGAGATGGTGATCGGCCTGCCCGCACTGCCCGAGCCCTTCGGCCACAGCTGCTCGTCCTGCCACTGCTCGCCGGCCTTCAGCAGGATGCGGTCGCCCGGCGTGAAGGTGGTCGCGTTCGCCTTGGCCAGGGTCTTCCAGGCGTGCCGCGCCGAGGTGCCGGACGCGGTGTCGTGTCCGTGCGTGGCGTCGATGTAGTAGTCGGTGCCGCCCGTCCTGTTGGGCGTGTTGCCCGGCCAGGACTTCGCGGTGGCAGCGGCCTTCGTCGCCGACTTCGCCGTGGCGGCCGGCTCCGCGACGGCGTACGCCGACGGCGCGAGCGAGCCCACGAGCAGCGCCGCGAGCAAGGAGGTGAGGCCCGTGCGGAGGGTCCGCCCGGTTATCCTGGGGCGCCGTACCTTCCTGTCCTCGGGTGGGCCGACGTCGGCAGGGCTCATTGGTGCACATCCTTCGCGTTGATGGCGGCCATCGCCGAGTGGTCGACGCGCAGCGAGGCGTCGTCGGCCCGGCGCTGGAGGTATCTGTCGTACTTCGTCTCGACCAGCGACTGGCGGATCCGCGACGCATAGTCGCTGAACGCCTTGTCGCCGTCGGTCTTCTTGCTGTCGAGCTGGTAGTAGGTGATCTGTCCGCCGCCCTTGCCGGGCTCGGAGATCTCGCCCGGCCTCAGGTCGCCGAGCACGGACCTCAGGTCCTGGTCGTGGGTGTTCAGGCTGGTCGGGCCGTCACCGCCGTACGTGCCGGTGGTGACCTGGGCGTCCGCCACCCCGCTCACGTCCGAGAGGTCGCCTGCCGCTTTCACCCGCTGCGCGAGCTCGGCGTCGAAGTCCGCGCCCGCCTTCCCCGGCACCTGCACCACGAGCTGCGTGTACCTGTAGGTGGTGGCGTTGGCGTTCCAGGAGTCCGGGTCGTCGTCGTACGCCTTGCGGACCTCGGCGTCGGTGACGTGCAGCGGGTCGCCCGGGCTCTTGCTCAGTCTGTCCTTGAGGCCGGTGGCTAGCTCGGTCAGCCGGTGGCCGTAGTACTCGTCCGGGGAGTAGTCCGTGACGCCGTACACGGTCCGGCCGGCGGCGACGGCCTCGGCCCGGGAGGTGTTCTCGGCGGTGCGCTCGGCTTGAAGGTCGGCGAAGTCGACGGAGCCGACGAGGCCCTCCTGCTGCGCGAGCAGCAACGTGGTCTTGTCCTCGCGGATCTCGGCGAGCGCCCGCGTCTCCAGACGCTGCAGCGCGGTGCGGTTCCCGGCCTTGGCGTTCCAGGAGAACGATGTCTTCAGGCCTGAGAATGTGTTGCGCAGCTCGTTCTGCACGGTCGGCGCGAGCCGATCCATGTGGAAGAGGAGCTCCTCCCGGGTGACGGGGTGGCCGTCCAGCGAGGCGACCTCGTCGCTGTGGTCCTGCCCTCCGAACGCGGTGACCGCGCCGGCGACCAGCGCGGCGACCGCCAGGCAGGCGGCGCCGGCCACGGTGGCCACCCGCCGCGACAGCCGTCCGCGGCCCGCCGTCGTGGGCGGGGGCCCGACCGGCCGCCGGACGGCCGAGGCCTTGCGTGCGCCGGGCTTGCGCGAACCGCCCGGTCGGCGGCCGCCCGCGCTCACGAGGACGCCCCGATCGCCGCCACCCGGGCGAGGACCGGGGTGTCCCGGGCCGCGGTGATCTGGACGGCGATGGTGTCCACCTCGGTGGGCGGGAACGTGAGGACGCGCTGGTAGCCGACGGCGCCGGTCTCGGCGAGCGTCGTCCAGACGCCGCCCAGGGCGCCCCGGACAACGACGTGTTCGACGCGCTGGCCCTGGGTGATGTCCTCGCCGACGACGACCGCCCCGACCGCGCGGGGGCCGGCGAAGGCGAGCGTCACGCAGGGGCGTGGGTCGTCCTCGCCGGCGCGCCAGGGGGACGTGGCCCGGCCGGGCCAGACGGCGGCGATGTCGCCCGGGGTGCCGGAGCTGACCGTGGCGGTGGCGTCGATCCGGCGGGCGCGGAAGTCGGCGATCCGCCGGCCCAGTCCCTCCAGGGCGTCCACGTCCGCCTGGTGGAGCCGGCCGTCGGCGGCCGGGGGCACGTTGAGCAGGAAGCAGGAGTTGCCGCCGACCGAGCGGAGGTAGAGCGTGAACAGCTCGTCCGCCGACCGGACCTGGGCGTCCTCGGCCTCGTGGTGGAACCAGCCGGGCCGGATCGAGGTGTTGACCTCGGCCGGGAACCAGACGAGGTCGTCCTCGTACCCGGCGAGCGCCGCCCGGCTACCGAGGTCCTGGTCGTCGCTGCGCACCAGCCGGGCGAAGGTGCCGTCGTCGGCCTGCTGCGAGCGGGACGCGGTCCGCTCGGCGTCCTGGAGGGCGCGCGGTACGACGCTCCACTCGTCGGCGCGGGTCTCGCCGGCCTCGTTGCCGCACCAGCGGACGTCGGGGCCGCAGACGTTGATGACCGCGTCCGGCTGGAGCTCGCGGACCACCGCGTAGTACCGCTCCCAGTCATAGGTCTGGCGCTTGCCGTTGGGGCCCTCGCCGTTGGCGCCGTCGAGCCACACGGAGAACACCGGGCCGTAGCGGGTGAGGAGTTCGGTGAGCTGGGCGACGTAGAAGTCGTCGTAGCCGGTGCCGGAGCCGTAGGAGGCCTCGGTGCGGTCCCACGGGGAGAGGTAGACGCCGAACTTCAGGCCGTGCCGGCGGGCGGCGTCGGCCACCTCGGCGACGACGTCGCCCTTGCCGTCCTTCCACGGGGACGCCGCAACGGAGTACGCGGTGGCCTCGCTCGGCCACATGCAGAAGCCGTCGTGGTGCTTGCAGGTGAGGATGACACCGGTCATCCCGGCCGCCTTCAGCGCCCGCACCCACTGGTCGGCGTCCAGGTCGTCCGGGTCGAACAGGGCCGGGTCGTCGCCTCCCTCGCCCCATTCGCGGCCGGTCATGGTGTTCATGCCGAAGTGGATGAAGCCGTAGAACTCCATCTCCTGCCAGGCGAGTTGCCGCCCGCTCGGCCGGACGGCGGCCAGCGTCCGCGCGGACGCCGCGGCGGTCACCGGAACGTCCGGTTGTACGAGGCGAGCAGGGCGAGCAGTCCGCCCAGGGCGAGGAGCATCACCGCGAGGTGGCCCCAGCCGACCGTCGTCCGCTCCACCACCACGAGCGCCACCAGGGCCGCAGCGATCAGGGTGCGCACGCCGACGAGCAGGCCGGCACGCGTCGAGTCCTTCATCTCGGTTCGTTTCCTTCCGTCTTGGGTCCGTGTGGGGAGGTCAGCCCTTGACTCCGCCGGACGCCATCCCCTCGATGAGCCGCCTCTGGATGAGCGCGTAGACGAGCAGCACGGGCACGATGACGATGACCATCCCGGCGTACAGACGGCCGTAGTCGGCCGCCGCCTTCTGTGCGGTGAACAGGTTGAGCAGGCCGACCTGGACGGTCTTGCCCTCGCCGGGCAGCAGGGTCAGCGAGATGATGAAGTCGTTCCAGTAGGCGAGGAAGTTGAAGAGGATCACGGTGGTCACCGCCGGGCGCGCCATCGGCAGCATGATCGTGGTCATGATCCGGAAGCGGGAAGCCCCGTCCAGACCCGCCGCTTCCTCGTACTCGACCGGGATGGACCGGAAGTACGCGGTCAGCAGGTAGATGGTGAACGGGATCGAGGTGGCCGCGTACACCAGGGACAGCACGGTGGGGTTGTCGAGGAAGAAGCCGTCGGGGAAGACGTCGACCAGCGCCTTGTCCCAGTCGACCAGCATCAGGAAGATCGGCACGACGATGTAGTTGACGTTCACGAACAACCCGCCGAGCAGGACTGTCTCGACGGCGCCCTTGCCCGGGAAGTCGTAGCGGGCGATGACGTAGGCGGCCGGCACCGACACCGCGAGCACGAAGACCAGGCCGAGCACGGTGACGAACACCGAGGTCAGAAAGTACGTGCCGAGGTGGGCGTCGGTGAACGCGTCGGCGTAGTTCTGCCAGCGCAGGCCCTCCGGGAGGGTCCAGGGGCTGCCGAAGAACTCGCTCTTCGCCTTCAGCGAGGCCGTCAGCACCCAGGCGACCGGTACGGCGATCGCCAGCGCGAGTGCGGTGACCAGGGTGTAGGTGAGCGCGCGGCCGCTGCGGGCGCGGCCGGCACCGGGACGGGCGGAACCGGCGGAGTCCGCGCCGGAGCCGGGAGAGTCGATCATGGTCATGGTGTGGGGTTCCGTCCTCAGAACTGGAGGGGCTCGCGCCGCGTCGCGCGGCTCACCAGCAGCGACACGAGGAACGAGAACGCGAAGATGACGACACCGATGGCCATGCCGTAGCCGTAGGACGAGTTGGTGTACGCCTGCTTGTACATGTAGCTGAGCAGGACCTCGGAGGAGCCGTCCGGGCCGCCGCCGGTCATCGCGCGGACCAGCACGAAGCTGAGGTTGACCGCGCTCATCACGAAGAAGGTCAGCGAGGTCCGCAGGTTCTGCCAGATCAGCGGCAGGGTGAGGGAGAAGAACTGCCGCACGGCGGAGGCCCCGTCGAGGGAGCTCGCCTCGTACAGCTCCTCGGGGACGCTCGCCATGGACGACATGTAGAGGACCATGTAGTAGCCCAGCGACTGCCAGACCATGGCCATCCCGACCGAGTAGAGCACCAGTTTCTGGTCGCCCAGCCAGACCTGCTGCCAGGTGTCCGGGGACACCGCCCGCAGGGTGCCGTTCAGCAGGCCGTTGTTCTGGTCGTAGACGGCGGAGAAGATCGCCGCGATCACGACCACGGAGAGGATGTTGGGGACGTAGAGGACGAACCGGAGGAGGTTGCTGCCCCGCAGCTTCTGCCGGGTCATGATCGCGGCGAGGAACAGGGCCATGCCCATGGTCACCACGGTCACCACGACCAGCAGGGTGACGGTGTTCTGGAAGGCCCGCACGAACTGCTGGTCCTCCAGCAGACGGCGGAAGTTGTCCAGCCCCACGAACTTCATGTCCGGGGAGAAACCGCTCCAGGTGTAGAGCGACATCCGGAACACGTTCACGGTCGGGTAGACCATGAAGACCGCGAACAGCACCAGCGCGGGAAGCAGGCAGGCCAGCACGAAGCGGGTGTCGCCCCGCTCGCGGGTCCGGGCGGGGGCACCCGGCCGGGTGCGGCGGAAGGTCCTCCCGGTCTTCCTCACGGGGCGTGCCGCCGCTTCTTGGGGTGGGGTGGAGAGGGTCGTCACCGTGCCGGTCCTCCGGTCAGACGAAGTGGTACTGGCGAACCCGGAGGTTCACCGGATGGGGAAGGCTCCGGCGGCGGCCCGGCCGGACCACGCCGCCGCCGGGCCGGTCAGTTGCCCGCCTGGCGCAGCTTCTCGCTGGCCTCGTCCAGCGCCGCCTGCCACTTGGCCTCGGTGGTGTCGCCGCTGATGATGCTGTTGGCGGTGTCGAACAGGGTCGACTTGATGTCGACGCCCTCGACGGGGTTCGTCGAGGCGAAGCCGCCGACCAGCGCGGAGACCGACGTGTCGTCGTAGAGCGAGTAGAACGCGGCGCTCTCACCGGTCAGGCTGTCCGAAAGGCCCTTGACGGGCTGGACCGCGTTCGACTTGGCGAAGATCTTCGCGGCCTCGTCCGAGTACAGGAAGGCGATGAACTCCTGCGCCGCGTCCTTGTTCTTGGCGGCGCTGGGCACCCAGACCGACTCGACCGAGGTCGTCAGGTAGCGGGTGTCACCCTCGTTCACCGAGGGCAGCGGGGTCAGGCCCCACGCGAAGCCGTCCGAACGGGGCGCGTCGGCCATCTCGCCGGTGATCCAGGTGCCGTTCGGCATGAACAGCGCCTTGTTGTCGAGGATCGACTGCTGGTTCTTCGTGAAGTCCTGCTCGTTGGCGTAGCCGACGGTGGACTTCTCGGCGTAGCCGAGCAGCTTGGTGGTGATGTCGAGGACCTGCTTGGCCTGCGCCGTCTTCCAGATGCCCTGCTTGTACGTCATGACGTCCTGGTAGAACTGCTCCCCGCCGACGTCGGCGAGCAGGGCGTAGAAGTACGAGTCGAGGTAGCCGGCGGTCGGATAGGTGAAGAGGGCGATGCCCCCCTTCTTCGCCTTGTCGCCGAGCGCGAACATCTCGTCCCAGGTGGTCGGGACGTCCCAGCCCTTCTCCTTGAACAGGCCCTTGTCGTAGAAGAGGCCGGTCGGTGAGTAGTACATCGGCATCAGGTACGTCTTGTCCGTGCCGTACGGGTTGGTGTTGAGGTTGCCGACGATGCCGTCGGTCAGCTTCTCGCCCACCGTCTGCGTCCCGCCGGGGACCTTGGTCTTCAGGACCGGGGTGAGGTCCTCCAGCGCCTTGTCCTTGATCAGGGTCTCGGTGAGACCGGCCTTTCGGCCCTGGCCGAGCACGACGACGTCCGGGTACTTGCCGGCCTTCATGTTCGGCGTGATCTCGTCCTCGATGCTCTTCGAGATCTGGAGCTGGACGTCGACCTCCGGGTGCGAGGACTCGTAGGCCTCGATGACCTGGTGGTACATGTCCTTGCCGTAGCCGCCCTCGAGAGCGGCGACCTTGAGGGTCGTCCTGCCCGAGCCGGAGTCCGAGCCGCCGGCGGACGAACAGCCGACGAGCAGCGAGAGCGCCATGACCGTGGTGCCGGCGAAGGCGAACGATCTCCTCATTTGGGGGTCCTTCCCATGGACGTACGCCCACCTGACTTGAGCGGCGGTGCGGGCCCGCCACGGACCCCGTCCGGGGCCCTTCGCATCGCGGGCACCACGCCACCGCACCCCGGATCCGGTGGACGTTCGACCCGGCGTTGTTACGGTGGCACCGATAACATGCTGGGTACCTTGGCACCGATCACATGACGGGCGCAAGGGGTTGGATGCCGCCGGATCAGCTCACAGCCGATACCCGGCTCGTGAGCGCCGCACGGACGCCCTTCAGAGGGCGCGCGGCGGCGCCGTGGAGGCCCGCACGGAGAGCGTGGGGGTACCCACGGCCTCCTCAGGACCCGCGTCCGGGTCCAGCAACAGCCGTACGGCCGCGGCGCCGTAGCCGAAGAAGTCCTGCCGTACCGCGGTCAGCGGCGGTGCGCAGAACGCGGCCAGGGCGATGTCGTCGACGCTCACGATGGACACGTCCTCCGGCACCGACCGGCCCCGCTCGCGCAGCGCCTTGATCACCCCGAAGGCCATCTCGTCGCTGGCCACGAAGACCGCCGTGACCTCGGGGATCATGGCGATGATCTGCCCCTGCCGGTAACCGGAGGCGGGCGACCAGTCGCCCTCCAGCGGCGGCGGAGCCTCGATCCCGGCCTGCCCCAGGCACTCCTGCCAGCCCTCCCGGCGCTGCCGGGCCTCGATCCACTCGTCCGGCCCGGAGACATGCCAGACCTGACGGTGCCCCAGGTCGAGGAGGTGCTGGGTGGCGATCCGGCCGGCCTCGCGCTGGTCGATGCCGAGCACCCGGGCACCCGCGGTCCGCGACCCGTCCAGGGTGACGGTCGGGATGTCCCGGGTGATCTCCTCCATCTTGCGGGTCACCGAGATCAGCGGCACCGCGATCACGAAGCCGTCGACGTTCTGGTCGGCGAGCTTGGCCAGGGAACGCTCCATCAGGCCCACGTCCAGGGCGGAGATCGTCGCGATGCTCACCGCGTACCCGGCCTCGCCCGCAGCCGACTCCACACCGGCGGTCACCGCCGAGCGCGAGTAGTACCCGCCGGAGGCCAGCAGGACCAGGCCGATGGTGTGGCTGCGGCCGGACGACAGGGTCCGCGCGGCGGTGTTGAAGCGGTAGCCGATCTGCTCCACGGCGGCCAGGACCCGCCGGGACGTCTCGGGATTGACGTTCGGTGAGCCACGCAGGACGCGCGAGACGGTCTGGGCCGACACTCCGGCGATCCTGGCCACGTCGGCCATGCTCGGCTGCCGCGGCCGCGAGGCGTCCTCGTTCATGGTGTTCCCTCCCCCGATCGGTTCGGAGGACCTTAGCAGGCTTGTTATCGATGTCATCGATAACATACGCTCCCCCGGTGAACGAGTCGCCCACGACGAACATCGGCCCGCCGCGGCGCCCGGCCGAAGCCGCCGAGACCGCCCTCGCCGCGCCCTCGGGCGCGGCGGCGACGGCCGCCTCTCCCGCACTTCTGTCCTGGCGAGACGGCCGCCTGTACCGCGACGGGATCCCCCACCGCATCCTGTCCGGGGCGCTGCACTACTTCCGGGTCCACCCCGATCTCTGGCGCGACCGCGTCCGCCGGATCGCCGACCTCGGGCTGAACACCGTCGACACCTATGTGGCCTGGAACTTCCACCAGCCCCGGGAGGACCGCGCGCCGCGCTTCGACGGCTGGCGGGACCTGGAGCGGTTCATCCGCACGGTGGGAGAGGAAGGCCTGGACGTCGTGGTCCGGCCCGGTCCCTACATCTGCGCCGAGTGGTCCAACGGCGGCCTGCCCAGCTGGCTGACCGGCAAGGACCTCGCGATCCGCAGCTCCGACCCGGAGTTCACCTCGGCCGTCGCCGGCTGGTTCGGCGACCTGGTCCCGCGCCTGGCCGCGTTGCAGGCGTCCCGGGGCGGACCGGTCGTCGCCGTCCAAGTGGAGAACGAGTTCGGCTCCTACGGCGACGACCACGCCTACCTGCGCTGGAACCGCCAGGCCCTCACCGAGCACGGCATCACGGAACTGCTGTTCACCGCCGACGGCCCCACCGAACTGATGCTGGACGGCGGCACGCTCCCCGGCACCCTCACCGCCGCCACCCTGGGCTCCAAGCCCCAGGAAGCCCGCGAGCTGCTGACCAGCCGCCGGCCCCAGGAGCCCTTCGTCGTCGCCGAGTTCTGGAACGGCTGGTTCGACCACTGGGGCAAACGGCACCACGTCCGCAGTGTCGACAGCGCCGTCCACACCCTGAGCGGCATCCTCGACGACCACGGCAGCGTCAGCATCTACATGGCGCACGGCGGCACCAACTTCGGTCTGTGGGCCGGCGCCAACGAGACCGAGGGCCGGCTCGAGCCCGTGGTCACCAGTTACGACTCCGACGCGCCGATCGCCGAGGACGGTCGCTTCACGCCGAAGTTCCACGCCATGCGCGAGGTCCTGGGCGCGACCGGGCCGCTGCGCTCCCCCGAGCGGCTTCCCGTCCTCCCGCCGGCCCGGGTCGCGCTGGTGCGCCGGGCCGGCCTGCTCGACGGCCTCGACGCAGCGCTCCGCGCCGTACCGGTGGAGACCTCGGCCGCGCCCCGGCCCGCCACCTTCGAGCGACTCGGCCTGGAGGCGGGCCTGGCGCGCTGCACCGCCCGCCCGCGCATCCCTGCCGGCGAACACCGGCTGGTCTTCACCGACGTCCGCGACCGCGCCTTGGTCTTCGCCGACGGGCTCTATCTCGGCGTCGCCGACGCGGACTCCCCCGAGCTGAAGATCACCGGCACCGGGGAGACCGTCCGTCTCGACGTCCTGGTCGAAAGCCTCGGCAGGGTCAACTACGGTCCGAACGTAGGCCGCCCGAAGGGGCTGCTCGGTCCCGTCCTGGTCGACCGGCGCATGGTCCAGGGCTGGGAGAGCACGCCGGTGGCACTGCCCGAGTGGTCCGAGCGGGAGCTGTCGGCGGCACTGGACGCGGGCGCCGGCCCGACCACCGGCACGGATGCCGGGTTCGCCGTCGCCGAGTTCCACGCCGACACGCCCGCCGACACCTTCCTGGCCCTGCCGGGATCGGTGCACGGACTGGTCTGGGTGAACGGCTTCCTGCTCGGCCGCCACTGGGACATCGGCCCCCAGGTCACCCTGTACTGCCCGGCGCCGCTGCTGCACGCGGGCGTCAACACCGTCACCGTCCTCGAACTCGAGGGCCTCGGGGACACCCTGGAACTCCGGGACGAACCCGAACTGGGCCCGACCGAGGAGTACGTCGAAGAGTTCGACTGACCGGGCTGGGGCGCCCTCTCCGCTCCTCGGGCCGCGCCCGTCTCCCGCACGAACCCGTCCGGCTCGGTGAACGGGCCGGCAAGGGTGGGGAACGCCGGAGATTGGCAGCCGGCGCCCTCGGAAGCGACGCCGGCGTCCTTGGTGAGGCTGCATTCGAGGACGACGGCGTCGGGATCTGCTCGCACCAGCTGGCGGGGATACCGGCCTCATCTCCAAAGATCGCCGGCATTTCCGTGGACGAGTAGAAGGGGCGGTAGGGGAGCTCGACCTGGCTCCGGTACGGTCTCCGCTCGGCCTCGGTCATCCCCGCCGGAAACCCCGCGAACTCGCGGCAGGCAAGTGCGCGTAGCTGATCCGCCCTCTCCTTCTCGCCTTCGTCGATCCTTGTGAGGACGGGGAGGATACGTATCCTGCGCCCCAGTCGCCCCTCCGACACCCGTCTGGCGATCGCGCCGCTCTCCACGATGCTCTGTGGATGCATGCCGAGACAGAAGATGAGGTCATCGGGCATCTGCAGCGCACAGACGAAAGCCGACGGGGTCACCCCGGAACTGCTGTCGAGAAGGACGTAGTCGTAGCGCGCTGCCATATCCGCGCGCATGTCGCGCATGAACGCTCCACCGTTGTGCCACCGGAAGAACGCGTCCCAGTCAACGGCAAGGACACGCAGTCCGTTGGCGGCCAGCAGCGCGGCAAGGTTCGCAAGTGCCATCGTGCGCCCCACACCGCCCCGGTAACCATAGAAAGCAACGATCCGCCCCGGATGGCCAGCCACGCACCCATTCCGCCATTGGAGCCACGACCGACCATCCGTGGACCAGCGACACGCTTCCTGCCCTGCCTTCGGGTCCCGCCGTCATGAAGAGGCCATCCCGGCAGCAGACAGTGCCGGATCAGCCGGCCATCGCGGATGGCGGCTCGCTTGCGGTCAGCCTGTCCTCCCATGGCGTGTCGTCAGAAGGCCGGAAGCTGCGGCGATCACGCCTCCGAGGAGAATCCAGGCGGTGGCCAGCAGCCACCCGCCCACCACGTCGCTGGCCCAGTGCACGCCGAGCCATAGGCGGCTCACTCCCACCGTCGCGGCCCAGCACAGCGTCAGGATCACCCACACTCTCCACCCGGAGGGGCGCCGGGCGAGGAATGCGACGACGAGGAGACCGGCGGCCATCGCCGAGGTGGTGGCGTGGCCGGAGGGGAAGGACCAGCGGGAGGCGTGGGTGATCCAGTCTTCGCCGGGGGGCCGCGGCCGGGCGATGGCCGTCATGAGGGCGAACCTCACCGCCTGCCCGAGGGCCAGCCACCCGGCGAAGGCAAGGCAGAGCAGGAGGGTGCGCACCGCCGGCCGGCGTGCGGCGAGGGCACGTGCGGTGGGCGCGGCAATGGCTCCGCCGGCGAGGGCCAGGAGGTAGGGATAGACGCCAGTGCCGGTCGCGGTCACGGCGCGCAGGGCGGTCACGGTCGGCGGAGTGCGGTTTTCCAGCAGGATCCGATGGATGCTCAGGTCTGCGGGAAGCGCTCCGGCATCCGAGGTCAGGATGCTGGTCGCGAGTGCCGCGAAAGCGGCTGTCGCCGCGAGGGCGTAGCGGAGAACCCGGCTGCCGCGTGGGGCTGGTTCGGCTTCGCCGGTTGTACGGGTGTGGGTGCTGTTGCTGGTCATGGGCGTCTCAGGCGCCGCCTTCGGCGCGGCGGGTGCGCCGGGAGCGGAGCAGTTCGAGGCCGACGGGGATCAGGGAGATCACGACGATGACGGCGATGATCGGCAGGAGGTAGCGGTCGACGTTCGGGACGGAAGCACCGAGCGCGTAACCGCCGAGGACGAGGCCGACGGTCCACAGCAGGCCGCCGAGGATCTGCCACAGGGTGAAGGTGCGTGCCGGGACGGCGAGGATCCCGGCGAGCGGGTTGAGGACGGTGCGCACGATCGGGAGGAAGCGGGCGAGGACGATCGCCTTGGCGTATCCGTAGCGCTGGAGGATCTCTCCGGCTCTGTCGGCGCCTTCGTGGATCTTGCGGGACTTCATGCGGTGGAGGAAGGCCGGCCCGGCGCGTCGTCCGACGAGGTAGCCGGTCTGGGCTCCGGTCAGGGCTCCGGTCGCGGCGGCGGCGAGGACCCAGGGCAGCGAGAGGTGTCCTGGGGTGGCGGCTGAGCCGGCGCACAGCAGTCCGGCGGTGAACAGGAGGGAGTCGCCGGGCAGGAAGAAGCCGATGAGCAGGCCGGTCTCGGCGAACAGGACGATCGCGATGCCGAGTGTGCCGAAGGCGGCGAGGAGGGACTGGGCGTCCAGCAGGTTCACGGCCAGGTCCGCCGCCTGCGGTGGTGAGGGGTGGGGGAGGATCATCGGCGCGGGCCCCTTCGATAATGGGTGGGGTGCCGGTTGCCGTCCGCCAGAGCCTGTGTCGGGGGTGGCGTCAGGGCCGGCCACTACCGGTGTCTACAGGCCAGTAGTCGTCTACAGCACTGTAGACGATCTAGGGGAGAGGACAGTTCCATGGCGGACGCGGACAGCGAGCGGCGCCCTGCGGGCGAGTTGGAGGCCAGCGTGCTCGCGGCGCTGTGGGCCGCAGGGAGACCGCAGTCGGCGGCGCAGGTCAGGGCGGCGATGCCGCAGCCCCTGGCACGCACCACGGTGGCGACCTTGCTGGCGCGCCTTCACGAGAAGGGGGTCGTCGACCGCAGCCCTGGGGGGCGCGGCTTCGTGTACTTCCCGGTGGAGGATTCCCATGGGCTGACCGCTCGCCGGATGCATCGGGAGCTTGACCAGGACGAGGATCACGGCCGGGTGCTGGCCCGTTTCGTGGAGGGGCTCAGTGCGGCGGACGAGGCCGAGCTTCGGCGCCTGCTGGACGGGGGCGGTCAGTGATCTCCTTGTTGCTGGTTCCGCTGGTGTTGCCGTTCGTCCTGGTGCCGCTGGCGCGGCGGGCCGTGCTTCAGGTGCGGCCCGAGGTGGCGCTGTGGGTGGTCACCGCGACCTCGGCGGCGCTGGCCATCGGGGTGGTCGCCTGTCTGGGGGTCCTGCTGCTTCCCCTGGCGTTGAAGGTGCCGGCGGTGGCGGAGCTGGCGGAGGTCATTCAGCCTCTCGAGGCCGGTCCGGCCTTTGTTGTGATGGCCGTGTCGGCTCTGGCCGCGGGGGCGCTCGCGGTCTCCTGTGTGACCGGTGTGCGGCGGGCGATTGCGGAGGTGCGGCGGTTCCGCATCGCGCACGGCGATGTGGCCGGCGCCCCGGAGGCCGGAGGTCTGTGCGTGGTCGATGATCCTCGTCCGGACGCTTACGCCCTGCCGGGTACTCGCCGTCGCCCGGGCCGGGTGGTGGTGACCACCGGCATGCTCCGCGCTCTTGCTCCGGAGGAACGTGAGCCGTTGCTGGCTCATGAGCGTGCGCACCTTGCCGGGCGTCATCATCTGTTCCTGATGGTCGCCCAGCTTGCCGGCTGGTGTCACCCGGGACTTGCCGCGGTCGTCTCGCAGGTGTCGTTCGCTGCCGAGCGGGCCGCGGACGAGGCCGCGGCGAGGGCTGCCGGCGACCGGAAGCTGACGGCGCAGGCGGTGGGCCGGGCGGCCTTGGCCGTCACACGGAATCGGGAACGCGCCGAGCGGCCCACGTTCGCCACGGGGGCGGCCGGCGGTCCGGTGCCCGCCCGGGTGAAGGCTCTTCTCGCGCAGGCTCCCACGCGCCACATCGCCCCGGTCGTGCTGGCCATGGTCATGGTGTGCGGTGCTGCGGCCACCTCGTCCTCGATCGGCGCGATCTGGCTGCACGACGGGGTCGAGGTGGCGCAGGGGGAAGACCCCTCCCACTGCCCTATGTCCTTGCGTTGACGCCCTTGTCGCGATGGTGCCGTTGCGAGACCTCACCTGGGAGATAAGGACAGCCTTTCCTTAGCGTCTACAGTTCAGTAGACTCCAGCGCGGCTGGGCTACCTGTCTGCCCTGTCTTCCCCGCGTGAATCGAGGCACCCCCATGTCCGCCACCCCTCGCCGCCTGCTGGCCGGCGCTTCCGTCACCGTGGCAGCGGTTGTGACGCTGTCAGGGTGCGCGCAGAAAGCCGCCGGCGGTGACGGTGCGGTCAAGGTGACGGCTTCGGACACCGCGTGCGAGGTCTCCAGGTCCGAGTTCCCGTCCGGGCACGTCACCTTGGACGTGGAGAACAAGGGCTCGAAGGTCACCGAGGTGTACGTGCTCTACCCCGATGACCGGATCGCGGCGGAGCGCGAGAACATAGGCCCCGGTACCAGGACGTCCCTCACGACCGAGATCAAGGCCGGCGACTACGAGATCGCCTGCAAGCCGGGCATGACCGGCGACGGCATCCGTCAGAAGGTGAGAGCCACCGGCGGCCAGGACACCACAGCCGCCGAGCGCAGCCCCGAAGCCGATACCGCGGTCGCCGCCTACCGCAGCTACGTCCTCGCACAGGCCCAGGAGACCCTCCCGAAGGCCAAGGCGTTCACCGACGCGGTGAAGGCCGGCGATGTGGAGGCTGCGAAGAAGCTGTACGCCCCCTCCCGGATCGGCTGGGAACGCACCGAGCCGGTCGCCGAGTCGTTCGGCGACATCGACCCGAAGGTCGACGTCCGCGAGGACGGCCTGGACCCCGGCCAGGACCCGGCCACGGACTGGACCGGCTGGCACCGCCTGGAGAAGGCGCTGTGGAAGGACGGCACGATCGGCGACCGGGAGAAGCAACTCGCCGACCTGCTCACGAGCGACCTGAACACCTGGGTGAAGAAGGTCGGCACCGCCGAGATCACGCCCACGTCGATGGCCAACGGCGCCAAGAGCCTGCTGGACGAGGTCGCCCACAACAAGGTCACAGGCGAGGAGGAGCGCTACTCCCACACCGACCTGGTCGACTTCAAGGGCAACCTCGAGGGCGCCCGGAAGCCCTACGAACTCCTCAAGCCCATCGCCGCCAAGAGCGACCCCGCGCTCGCCGACGAACTCGACGACCAGTTCGCCGCTCTGACCGCGCTGCTGGACAAGTACCGCACCGGATCCGGCGGTTACCAGTACGTCTCCTACGACAAGGTCGCCGAGGCGCAGCGCAAGGACCTCTCGGACGGCGTGAACGCGCTCGCCGAGCCGCTGTCCAAGCTCGCCGCCGCCGTCGTCACCAAGTAGCGGAAAGGGACAGCGCCCCATGTTCGGCAACTACCTCATCGGCCTGCGTGAGGGCCTCGAGGCCAGCCTCGTCGTCTGCATCCTCGTCGCGTACCTCGTCAGGACCGGCAACCGGCGCCAACTGCCGCCCGTGTGGGCAGGCGTCGGCCTCGCCGTCGGCCTCAGCCTCGCCTTCGGCGCCCTGCTGCAGTTCGGCTCCTCGACGCTGACCTTCCAGGCCAAGGAAGCCCTCGGCGGCAGCCTGTCGATCCTGTCGGTCGCGCTCGTGACCTGGATGGTGTTCTGGATGCGGCGCACGGCCCGCCACCTCAAGAGCGAACTCCAGGGCAAACTCGACGCCGCACTGGCCCTCGGCACCGGCGCCCTGGTCGTGACCTCGTTCTTCGCAGTGGGCCGCGAAGGGCTGGAGACCTCCTTGTTCATCTGGACCGCGGTCCAGGCCACGGGCGACGGCATCCGCCCCCTCATCGGGGCCCTGCTGGGCCTGGCCACCTCCGCCGTCCTGGGTTGGCTGTTCTACAAGGGAGCCCTGCGCATCAACCTGGCCAAGTTCTTCCGCTGGACCGGCGCCATGCTCGTCGTCGTCGCCGCAGGCGTGCTCGCCTACGGCATCCACGACCTGCAGGAAGCCGACCTCCTGCCCGGCCTGCGCCACCTCGCCTTCGACATCAGCACCACCATCCCGCCGGACTCCTGGTACGGCACCCTGCTCAAGGGCGTCTTCAACTTCCAGCCCGACCCCACCCTCATCCAGGTGATCGTCTGGGCGCTGTACCTGATCCCGGTGATGGTCCTGTTCCTCGCCCCGCAGCGCACCCGGTCCGCACCGCAATCTCAGAAGGCGGTGCAGCCCTCGCCCGCGGAGTAGCGGCGAGCCTCAACCGGCCCGGTGGGCGGGCCCGGTCCAGCCCATCCCCCTCACTCCCCCGGTGATGCCATGACCACGGCCTCGGCCGCTCTGCTCCCGGTCAACGCGACCCTCGCCTGGGTGTTGGCCGTGTTCCTCGCCGTCGCTGTCACCGTGGTCGCGGTGGCCCGGCTGTCGCCCGATCAGGGCGTCAGCCGGGCCCGGGAGGTGCTGACCGCCGGGGTCCGGGCCGCCCTTCAGCTTGCCGTGGTCTCCGCCGCCATCGGCTGGGTCGCCCACTCCCCCACCGGTCTGCCGGTGTTCCTGCTGCTGATGTACGCGGTGGCTGTCCGTACCGCCGGGCGGCGCATCACCTCGAACAGCACCTGGTGGTGGACCGCGGTCCCGATCGCCGCCGGGGTGGTTCCCGCCGTGGTGGCTCTGCTGGCCACCGGCCTGGTCCCGCTGCGCGGCATCGCCATGATCCCGGTGACCGGCATCCTCATCGGCGGCGCGATGACGGCAACGGTCCTGGCCGGGCGGCAGAGCCTGACCGTGCTGAAGCTGCGCCACGGCGAAGTCGAGGCCGCTCTCGCCTTGGGCATGACCGAACGCGACGCCCGGACGGAGATCGCCCGCCCCGCCGCCTCCGAGGCGCTCGTGCCCGGGCTCGACCAGACCCGCACCGTCGGCCTGGTCACGCTGCCCGGCGCGTTCGTCGGGATGCTGCTCGGCGGAGCCGACCCCGTCACAGCCGGCGCCGTCCAGCTCTTCGTACTCATCGCCCTGATGGCCGTACAGGCCGTGGCCGTCGCCACCACCTTGGAACTGATCGCCCGAGCCCGCCTGACCGCTCCACCCGGTCACACGAGACCACATGCCCCGGACCGACCGCAGGCCCGGCGGTTGATCGGCCGTGGACGCCGCGCCGCCGGCTGACCTGCCTGACTCCCGCCGCGACCTGGCGGGCGCCACTTCCACGCACCGTAGAGGAGGCTGAACTCACCCCATGTACCGACGCGGGGAGCCGCACGGACCGTCAGACGAATCGCCGGGTGCACACGAGTCCCAGCGGCAGGAGCCGGACGGGTCTCCACCTGCGGACGGCTCGTCGATGCACGAGGGCCGGCTGCCGAAGGTACGCGCGCGCGTGCCGCACAGCAGCGGCCGGACCCGGGAAACCGCGGGCGAATCCGACGAGCACGTCGCTCAGGACTCCGATGGAGCGGCCGCCGAGGTGATGGCGTGGCTGCGTGCACGCGAGACGGTGGAATACGAACTGGGCAAGGCGGTGGGCGAGAAGCCCAGTCAGCGGGACGCCACCGTGTCCAGGATGGCTGACGTGCTGCAGGCGGTGACCCACGGTCTGGGGCAGGAGTCCGCCGCGGTGTGGGCAGGGGTGCCGCCTCGGATCCTGCAGACCTGGCTGGACCAGGATCCGGCGTTCGCCGCCGCTGTCACCTCGGCGGCCTCGCTGGCCGCCGCCCACGGTCTGCGGCCCGGAGGAGCCGCAACGCCTGCCATGGTCCGTGTCGCGGTCCTCGCGATCGGCCAGGGCGCGACCTGGCAGACCGCCGCCCGATTGGCGGGACTCACCCCATCGGGTTTCCGACGGCTGTTGAGCACCTCCCCTGCCTTCGCCGCGATGACGCGAGCCGCACGCAAGCTCCAGCCACGAAGATCCAAGCACTTCGTCCCAGCCTCCTATCGCCCGCGCCGCCCGGGACGGCCTGCAAGCACGAGCCATGGCTACCGACTGGTGCGCATGGACGACCCGGTACTGAAACCTCAGCCGCGAGACGAGAACTGATCCGTGGGCCGGATCCGGTGGTGCGTACGGACGTTGTCCATGCGCCCCCACGGTGCGCCACCCCGGACCACTGGAGGGGATCGAAGCGATCGTAGGCGGCCGGCCGGGTCAGGAGCCGGAGGAGTTGAGGATGTCGACATGGGCGCGGGCGAACTCGCCGACGCTCATGGCCCGCCTGCCCGTGATCCTCTCGACGTTGTTGTCGGAGCCGGCCATGGCACCCGCCTGGTATTCGGTCCAGATGCCGGTGACGCTCTCGACGATGTATGGGGATCGGCCGCCCTCCCGGAGAGTGGCGCCGAGCTCCTCCACCGAAGGGGGCTGGTAGACGATCTCCCTGCCGAGTGCCTCCGACAGTTCGGCGGCCAGCTGTGCGAAGTCCATCTCGACGGGGCCGGAAAGGTCGGTGATCTTTCCGACACGCCTGCTGGGCTCGTTCAGCAGCACGGCGATGGCACGACCACGGTCCGTCGCGCTGACGGGCGAGCACCTGCCCCGACCGGCCGGCACCCGCAGCACGCCCTGCTGGAGAGGTCGAAGAATCCACGGGTAGAGCAGTTGGTCCAGGAACACCGTCGGGCGCAGGTGCGTCACGTTCGGGATCGCCCAGTTGAAGACCTCCTCCGCCAGCCACTCGTCGCGTGACGACGGGCTGACGGCCGCGCGATCCGCGGAACGCTGGGAGAGGTTGAGCAGGACGGGCACGCCCGTCTCCCTCACCGCCTGCGCGAAGTTCACGGCCGCCTGGATCAGCCCCGGATGGATCGGGAAGATGAAGCAGGCCGCGTCGGCGCCCTCCAGGGCCGCCCCCAGGCTGTTGATGTCGAGCAGGTCGCCGACGACGACCTCGGCGCCGAGATCGGCCAGGGCCTGGGAGCGTTCGTCATGACCGCGGACAAGAGCCCGCACGTGCATTCCGAGCTCAAGGCTCTCCTGGACGGCGGCCTGTCCGGTGGATCCGGTGGCCCCCGTGACGAGGACGGTTCTGTCGGTCGAGGACGTCATGCGATCTCCATACGGAAGGGCTGTCCACAGCCGGCTGCGGACGATCCGGTGGTCCGTGCGACCGCGGGTGAGCGGGGGTCTCGCCGTCCTCTGTACCGTCGCCGCTCTCCGAGGCGGATCGCGGCACCGGCCTCGTCCGCGTCCCGGCAGGTCCGTACGCATGCCTTTTTAGCTCACCGCTCGACGGCGACACGAAAGAAGCGCGGGGCCCGCGACGCCGATCACACGAGCGGTCCATCGCACGTCGGGAGCCCTGCGCGCCGAGCCCCTTCTCCGGGTCGCCGCGGTGGCGCAGGCCGGTGGAAGACGGCCGGCGCCCGGCGCCCGACCGGGATGTCGCGCCTCATGGCGTGCAGCGCGGCGGTGAAGAAGCCGCACGCGATGTCCGCCGCGCCCTGCGGGAGCGCGTCACGGGGTGGTGGCCCGCACCCTTTCGGGCGGCGGTCAGTGCGGTGATCCGCGAAGGCGCGCCGTGGGCAGCTGAGCCCGCGGAGACGCCGGTCAACGACACCGGCGGACCGGACGGCTGCGCGAGCCCGCCGGGATGGCGGGCATGCCAAGGTCCACCGGGGTGAGCTGGGCCAACCGGTGAGCGTCGGTGCGTTTGCCGCGCCGGAAAGGTGAGGGTCGGGTCGATGTCGATCTCGCCGAGCCAGTACTCGGTCTCAGTGTGGGCTCGGCGGGTATGGAGGTCGGCTTCGATCTCGTCGAGGCGGCCGAGCATCTTGGGGTCGATGCGCAGCATCGGCAGCGGATGCAGGCTTATCCGAACTAGCCCAGCTGGCCGCCCGGTGGGGTGGATCGCCGTCGAGTTGCTGAAAGTAGTGGGCAGAAATCTCGCCTGCTGGAATCATCCGGGCGTGTCGTGCGGCTGACTCCTGCCTTGTCGCGGGTGAACGGGCTTCCGGGGACAGGGGACAATGCTAGACATGGATGACGCGTTCACACTCCTTCGGCGGGCCGTGGACCTGCTGTCCGAGGACGCCGTAGCAGAGAACGGGCAGACGGTTGGGGATGTTCGCGAGGACATCGGGCGCCAGGAGTGGGAGATGGTGCTCAGCGTTCTCATCGAGATCGGGGATGTCCACCCCGTGTCGGTGGACTTCTGGGAACTCCTCGCCGAGGCTGCTCGCCAGATGATGCTCGACCGCAGTGGCCGTTGGTGCGAGTGGCGGGGCTGGGAGCTCCAACACGGCACCGTCCGGGCAACCCTGAGCCTGGTGGGTGCGCAGGAGGGTCGACGCCGGACTGCCTTTTCCGGAGACGGTCGACTCCGGCCGATGTGGGACGTCGGCAACCGCAATGCTGGTGGAGAACGAGAACTGAGCATCGCAAGGCTGTGGGTGGAGTACGCGCAGGAGCTCGGCCCGGGAGAGACTGCCGATGTTCGGCTGGCTCCCCTGAGCCCCGAACAGTGGAGACATCTGAAGTGCGGCGATGTCATCACCATGTACGAAGCCCGACCTGTAGTCGGCACGGCCACCGTGATCGAGGTACTGCCCCCGCGCACCTGAACCCGTCTCGTCGTGCCCTCGTCTGGGGTCAGCAGCCACCGCTCTGGCGCGTCAAGTACCGCTGATGACAGGATGGCCTCCATGATGATCACCAGAAAGGCTCATGCCGCGTAAGCGCCCGGATGCAATCCGCGCCATGCGCGAGCGCCAACCGCCCGAGTGGGCACGTGAACTGCCCACCATCGACCGTCTGTCGGCTGACACGAGTGCCGCGATTCACTTGGTGGAACATAGCTCTCACAGCTGCGAGGTCCAGCCTGGGCGAACCTCGCAATTCCTCTCCAGCTACCGGAAGTTCTTGCGCCAGCCGGGCCGGAAGCTGAGGTTGACTGCCTCGGAGTGCCCGGCCTGTCCTGGGTGCCAGTACGACGATGTCGCAGTGGTCAGGGACGCGTTGGAGGACATAGTGGGCATGCTCCCGCTTCCGGCACGCGCCGAATTGCGACGACTACTTGCCAGTCTTGATGCGGAATTCCGAAGCAGGACACTGCACAATCCTGATCCAAGCCACTGGGTGGACTGGAGCGGGAGGCCGTACCGATGGTGGCACCGACGGCTTTACGCGGGTGTCTAGGTCGAGGGGCCGCCCCTCCCGAGGATGCTGACTTCTTGCGCGGCCGTGTGTGTCACAGCTCCGGAGTAATGCGACCAACGCTGCTGCGGATGTCGGGCATGCCGAGGTGGACGGTGGACGGCTGGGCTGCACGGTCGCGCATGGCCTCCAGCTTCTGGGCGGCGGCGGCCATGGTGGTCTCAATGGCGGCGACCTCGCCGAGCCAGCCCTGGTTCCTGGGGTCTGATGCAGGTTCGGGTGACAGGTTGACCTGCCCCACGGTTTGGGTTCCAGCTGCAGTGGCTAACTGGCCGCGGGGATGAGCGCGATGGCGCGCGCCCGGAACTCCGGAGGATAGGGACGAGGCATGGCTGCCAGCCTTCCGTGAAGGGCTGTCAGTTAGCCACCAAAACTGAAATCTGAGAGGTGGGTCAGGTCAAGATGTCACCCGATCGTGCAGCAGACCCGATCACCGCTTATGAGATGGGGCTGGTCAGGCCGTCTCACTGAGCACCTGGCCGGCCCATCACAACGGCGGACGGGTCGTGCCGCCCCGCTTCAGTGTCCTGCAGCACACCCCCGGACCGCCTCACGCGGTGAGCACCCCGGTGGTGAGGAGCCCGAGGAGCAGCAGGCCTACGGCGACGCGGTAGGCGACGAAGGCGTTGAAGGAGTGCTTGGCGACGAACTTCAGCAGCCAGGCGATGGAGGCGTAGGCGACGACGAAGGAGACCGCGGTGCCGACCAGCAGGGGGGCGGCGCCGACTCCGGCGCCGACGGCGTCCTTGAGTTCGTACAGGCCGGCTCCGGTCAGGGCAGGGATGCCGAGGAAGAAGGAGAGCCGGGTCGCGGCCACGCGGTCCAGGTCGAGGACGAGCGCGGTGGACATGGTGGCGCCGGAGCGGGAGAAGCCGGGGAAGAGCAGTGCCAGGATCTGCGAACTGCCCACCAGCATGGCGTCCTTGAGGCTGGTGTCGTCCTCGCCGCGCTTGTGGCGGCCCATCTGGTCGGCCGCCCACATCACGCCGCTGCCCACGATCAGCGAACCGGCCACCACCCACAGCGAGGCGAGGGGGCCTTCGACGAGCGGTTTGGCGGCCAGACCGACGGCGACGATGGGGATGGTCGCGTAGATGACCCACCAGGCGAACTTGTAGTCGTGGTGGTGGCGCTCCTCGCGGTTGCGGATGCCGCGGCCCCAGGCGGAGACGATGCGGACGATGTCCTGGAAGAAGTAGACGAGCACCGCGGCGATCGCGCCGACCTGGATGACGGCGGTGAAGCCGACGACGGAGGTGTCGTCGACGGGTATGCCCATCAGTCCTTCGGTGATCTTCAAGTGGCCGGTGGAGGAGACCGGGAGGAATTCGGTGATTCCTTCGACGACTCCCAGGACTGCGGCCTGGCCGATGCTGATGGCGCTCATCTGGGTCCGTTTCTGTGATGCGGTGCGGGTGGCGCGGGCGGGACGGTGGCGGAGGCGCGGGTGGTGGCAGCGACGCCGTCGGCGAAGAGTTCGCCGTAGGTGCGGGCCGGCCGTTGTGGATCAAGTGATCGTCATGCCACGGGCTCCTGGGCCGTCTCCGTGCCGGTGCGGTTGCGGCGGCGTGAGCGGAGCAGTTCCAGGGCCAGCGGCAGCAGGGAGAGAGCGACGATGACGGCGACCATGGGGAGCAGGTAGCGGTCGACGTTGGGGACGCTCGCGCCGAGGGCGTAGCCGCCGAGAACGAGACCGACGGTCCAGGCCAGGCCACCGGTGATCTGCCAGAGCGCGAAGGTCCTGGCGGGTACGCGGACGATGCCGGCGAGCGGGTTGAGCACGGTCCGGACGACGGGGATGAAGCGCGCGAGCACGATCGCCTTGCCGTGGCCGTACCGGGCGAGCAGGTCCTCGGCCCGGCTCATGCCGTCGATCAGGTGCCGGTTGCGGGCCCGGGCCAGGAGGGTCCGTCCGGTACGGCGGCCGATCAGGTAGCCGGTCTGCGCGCCGAGCAGGGCCCCGGCCACGGCCGCCACCAGCACCCGGGCCAGGGACAGGTGCAGGCCGTCCGTCCCGGTGGTGCACAGCAGCCCGGCGGTGAACAGCAGGGAGTCGCCGGGCAGGAAGAAGCCGATCAACAGTCCGGTCTCGGCGAACAGCACCAGGAAGACGCCTACCGTGCCGAACGCGGTCAGCAGCGATGTGGCGTCCAGCGGGTTGAGGGCGAGGGGCACTGGTAAGCCTTTCCTGCCGTGCGCGGCCAGGGGGCTGTGCTTTCTGGTGCGGGCGCATGGCACACTCGGGGGACGGCGGGTTTTACACCGCCGTAGAAGTTTTACACGACTGTAGAAGATGTGAGGAGGACCGGCAAACTCCATGGGCACTCCCCCACAGGGCCGTGGCCCCAAGCGGGCCAACGGCGAACGCGAGGCCGAGATCCTGGGCCTGCTCCAGCAGGCCGACGGCGCGCTGACCCCCGGCGAGGTCGCCGAACGCCTCGGCGGCGAGCTGACCTACAGCACCGTGGTGACGATCCTCACCCGCATGCACACCAAGCAGCTGCTGTCCCGCACCCAGCGCGGCCGGGCCTACGCCTACGCCCCGGTGACCGACGAGCCCGGGTTCGCCGCCCGGCGGATGCGTTCGGTCCTGGAGGAGCGGCCGGACCGCGAGGCCGTCCTCGCCCGCTTCGCCGACGGGCTGTCGGACGCCGACGCCGACCTGCTGCGCCAGCTGCTCGGCCCCGACCAGAATCCGTAGAGGGTCCCGGATGCGCATCGCCGTCTACCTCCCGCTGCTGCTGTCCCTGCTTGCCCCGCTCGGGGCGCGACCGCTGTCCGAACGCTGCGATCCGCGCCTGGCGACCTGGCTGCTCACCTCCGTCTGCGTGGTCCTCGGCATGGCGAGCACGGTCTCGCTGGGCTTGCTGGCGGTCACCGGCCTGATCCGCGTCCCCCAGCTGGCGGACCTCGGGCACTGGTCCGCCCGGGCAGCACAGCGCAACGACCCTGCCGAGATGTCCGTGGCGCTGATCGCCGGCCTGCTCCTGGGCACTGCGGTCGTCATGGCCGTCCGCATGCTCTGGTCTCGCGCCCACTCGCTGGCCACCGCCGCGCTGGAAGCGGCCTGCATGCCCGCGCACGACGGCCTGGTCGTGGTGGACGACGAGATCCCCGACGCCTTCGCGGTTCCGGGCCTGCCCGGCCGCGTGGTGGTCTCCACCGGCATGCTGCGCACCCTGGACGCCTCCGAGCGCGACATCCTGCTGGCTCACGAACGCGCTCACCTGACCTGTCACCACTACGCGTTCGTCGCCCTGGCCCAGCTCGGTGCCGCGGCCAATCCCTTCCTGCGGCCGCTCGCCGCCGCCGTCACGTACACGATCGAACGCTGGGCCGACGAGAACGCCGTCGCCAGGACCGGTGACCGCAGGCGGGTCGCCCATACGGTCGGCCGGGCCGCCCTCGCCGCCCATCGCGCTCCCGCCCGGCCCGCGTGGGCGTCCCTGGGCATCCTCGGTCGCCGCGCCTCCGCGCTCGCCGGCGCCGGGCCCGTGCCCCGCCGGGTCGCCGCCCTTCTCGCTCCGCCGCTTCGCCACCACCCGGCCCTGGCTGCCGTTACTGCCGCGGTCCTGGCGGTGGCGGCCCTGTCCACCGTTGACGCCGTGCACGACCTCCACCTTTTGCTCGAAGTCGTCGGCGCCGGGTAGCGGAGCCCGCGGTCCGAAGGGGCCTCGCATCGGGGGCGGCAGTGCGAGTCACCGCTCCGGCGCTCTTCCGGCTGACGCCTCTCACCGGGGACCGGTGGGGAGGGCCCGGCACGTCGTCATGGCGTCGGTGCGGGCCTCCCGCCCTGCTCTTCGGCGCTCCGGTGCCCGCGAAGATGTGCGTACCCCATGAACCCGAACAGGATTGCCAGGAGCACGGCCGAGGAGCCCGCGGTGCCCAGGTCGAGGCCGCCCTTGGCGGTGGGCTTGGTCAGGAAGTCGCCTGCGGTGGCGCCCAAGGGGCGGGTGAGCACGAAGGCGATCCAGAACAACAGCACGTTCGGTACGGCGGGGACGTACATCAGGGCGAACAGGCACACGAGCAGCCCGGTGATGAGCAGTGCACCGCCGGCGTAGCCGAGTCCGGAGCTGTCGGACAGGAAGTCGCCCATCGAGGTGCCCAGGGTGTTGGACACGAGGATGGCCGTCCAGAACAGGGTTTCGGCGCGGAAGGTGTGGATGTCCTGGAGGGTGAACGGCAGCCTGGCCAGCCGCCACGCAGCGAAGACCGCGATCAGCAGGGAGACGAGGATCGCGGCGCCGGCGGGGTAGCCCAGACCCAGCCCCTGGGGTCCCCAGCCGAGGGACGTCGAACCGTGGGCGAGGTACTCGGCGCCGGCGTCACGGTTCATGAAGTCGGACATCGTGGTGCCGGCCGTGCTGGTCGAGAGGATGACCGTCCAGTAGATGAAGGGGCTGTAGCGTCGCGAGCGGAGCTGCACGGCCAGGGTGGCCAGGAAGATCACGAGCAGCGCGATGGTCGTGAGGAAGTAGCCGATCTTGAGCGTCTGGGCGAAGAGGTCGCCCGCGGTCTCGCCGAGCGTCGTCGCGGCGATCTTCATGATCCAGAAGGCGGCGGTGACCTGTGGCAGTTTCCTGGGCGCCTCGATGCCCGCACGGTCGTCGATGCCGGCGGCGGGCGTCAGGGCAAGGGTCTGCGGTTTCTCCATCTCCGTCCCTCCGGAGTGTCGCGAATGAGTGTCGACCGGCATGGAGGAACCATGCGGGACACGGAATCGCCGCCCCTGGCCGTCCTCCTGCCGTCGGGGCGTCCCGGGGCGGGTTCAGCCTGTTATCAGGCCTGAGTCCGCGCCGGACGGGCCGTCGTCCAGTCGGCGGTCCGGGCGTACCGGGTCCGCTGCTTCAGGCATCGCGAAGGGCATGGCCGGCGACCTCGCTGAGAGAGCGGGTGCCTCGCAGCCGGCGCCCCGCATTTTCGTCTACAGATGTGTAGACGTTCGGCTGCAGTCTACGAGCGGACCATGGCCGGACGACGGCAAGGCACGCCGGGCGTCCGGGATCCGGGCCGCGTGGCCCGGATCGGGTGTCATGACGCTCCGCGGAGGTCTTCGCCGTGGTGGGGCAGCAGCAGGGTGAAGGTCGTCGGACGGTCGCGGGTCAGGGCGAGGCGGCCATCCGCGGCGGCAGCCATCTCTCTGGCGAGCGCCAGTCCGATGCCACTGCCCTGACCGGTGGTGGTGCCGCGGGAGAACAGGACGGTCGGATCCAGCGTGAGCGTGCCCTCGTCCTCCACGTCCACAGCGAGCACTCCCCCGAGCTCCCGCACCGTCACCCGCACCGTGCCGCGTCCGTGCCGGTGGGCGTTGTCGAGCAGGACGTCCAGGACCTGGCACGGCAGCCGCCACGCGACCGCGCGGCCCGACACGAGAGCGTTGATGGCACCGTGTACGGGTATCCGCGGCACACCCCACGCCGCCTGGCAGCGCCGAATCCGGGGCGCTGCCAGGCGGCGTGGGCGACCGTGGCCGGGCCACCTGGGGCCGGACAGATGAGTCCGGCCCCAGGTGGCACGTCAGCCGGGCAGGATGTTGTGGTTCACCCTGAACGTATTGGCCGGGTCGTAGGCCTTCTTCGTGGCGGTCAGGCGCCGGAAGTGGTCGGTGCCGTAGACCTCTTCCAGTTGTTCGGGGTCGGTGGCCTCTTCGGTGGAGAGGAAGTTGACCATCCTGCGGTCGTCCGCCCAGGGCTCCATCGCCTTCATGACCCCGTCGAGTGCGCCACCGAGGAACCCGGCCTGGTCGGGGCCGCCCACGCCGAAGCCGAAGAGGACGAAGGGAAGGCCGCGGGTCGAGACGGCGTTGGGCACCGCGGGCTGCCGGTCGAGTGCGCCGCCGAGCATGCGGATCTCGACGCTCGCCAGCGGGGAGTCCGACCCGGGACCGAGCAGTTCGACCAGCGTGTCGGCGGCCTCGGCGGGGAAGGCGCGCAGCATGGTCGTGCGGTCGTAGTAGGGCATGGGCGTCGGGGGGTCCAGGTGGATGGCGCCCATGGCGGTGTAGGGCATCTCGCCGACGGTGTCGACGAGCGTGGGGGCGGCCGCGCGCAGGGGTGCGATCAGCCGCTCGCCCTCGGCCGCAGGGCCCAGGAAGGCGAAGCGCACGTGGACCACGAACGCCCCGCGCAGCGGTTCCGGCAACTCGGGCAGCGGGGGCAGGCGTTGTACGGCCAGCGAGGAGGACATCTCCTCCGGCATGTCGGACTGCCAGGTGCGCCAGGTGTGCAGGAGGTCGGCGAGGTGTTCGCCGGGGAAGTGGATGCCGCCGCCGTAGAAGCGGGTCAGCGGGAACAGGTCGAACTCCAGCGCGGTGACCACCCCGAAGTTGCCCTTGCCCCCGAGCAGGGCCCAGAACAGTTCGGGATCGGTGTCGGCCGTGACGTGCCGCAACGCGCCGTCGGCGGTGACCACGTCCAGCGAGCGGACGTGGTCCGCCGCGTATCCGAGGCTCCGGCCGAGGACGGGGCTGAGTCCGCCCCCGAGGGTGTAGCCGGCCACACCGACCAGCGGCGCCGACCCGCTCACCGGGGCGAGGCCGACGGTGGCCGCCTGGTCGATTACCTCCTGCCAGATCACGCCGGCCTCGACGCGTGCGCGTCGCCGGTCGGCGTCGATGGTGATGCCCTTCATGCGCCGGGTGCTGATCAGTACCCCGCCCCGGGCGGGGTCGACCTGCTGGTGGCCCGTGGTCTTCACCGTCACGGGCCGGCCGTGGCGGGCCGCGAAGGAGACCGCCGCCCGCACGTCGGACGCGTCGGCGGCGCCGACCGCGAGCGCCGGCTCCAGGGAGAGGTTGAGGTTGTAGATCTCGCATTCTGCGTCGTAGCCCTCGTCGCCCGGCAGCAGGACCGGGCCACACACCAGCGATGCGAGTTCGGCCGCCTCCGCAGCCGACACGGGTCTGAAGCGGTCGTCAAAAATCATGATGTCCTCGTGGATTGTGCCGCGGGGTCCCTGGGCGGTCGCCCATGAGTGATCCCGCGCGTGCGAATCGGTGGTGCAGTGGCGCCGGCAGGGCCGTGCGCCTGATGGGCAGGCGGTGGACTTTTATATTACAGATGCCATCTATAAGCCCTTGGGGTACCCCGGCGCCGGTCCAGTGCCGGCCGGCGCCCCGGGCAGCGGGCCGGCGCTCGTCGCGACGGTCACGTCAACGACCGAGACTTCGGGCACAGGCCCTGCCAGCGACTCTCGGACGCCCTCTCAACCTCCACTGTCGCCGAAGCGCTCGGTACGTACCCGCTCCGGCGCATGCCCCAGGAGCACCAGGTAGGCGGCCGCCTTCTCGACGAACCCGGTGGGCCCGCAGACGTAGCAGGTCGGCTCGAAGTCGGGGGGCCAGCCGCCGCGGGCCAAGTCCTCAGGGGTGATGCGCCCCGGCGGGCGCCGTGATTCCTCCGGGGCTTCCCTGCTGTAGAGGTACGTCGTATCCAGCCCCGGCGCCCCCTGGCGGAGTTCGGAGCCGTACAACACGTCCGACGGGGTCCGCGCCGCGTAGAGCAACCTGAAGGGGGTCCGGCTGCCGGCGGCCTTCCGCGCGCGGATCATGCACATCAGAGGCACGAGTCCCGATCCGCCCGCCACCAGCAGAACCGGCTCCGTCTGCTGCTGCCTCCAGACGAACCAGCCGCCGACAGGCCCGCGCAGCTCCAGCCCGTCCCCGGGCACGAGCTCGTCCACGAGGTAGGGCGACACTTCCCCGCCGGGCGTGCGCTGGACCGTCAGGTCGAGGGTCCGGCCGTTGGAGGCCGAGGCGATCGAGTAACTGCGCTGGGTGCTGTAGCCGTCTTCCGCGGTCAGCCTGACGTCCACATGCTGGCCGGCCAGGTGTCCGGGCCAGTCCGGCACGTCCAGTGTCAGGGTGACGGCCGTCTTCGACTCCACGCGCCGACCCGTCACTTCGGCGGTCCGCCACCGGAGCCGGTCGCCTAGTCTCCCTGGTACCGCTGCTCTCGCCATGGGTCTCCGTAGTTGTGGTACCCGGCGCTCTCCCAGAAGCCGGGCACGTCGCTTCGCCGCAGCTGGATCTCACGGACCCACTTCGCGGACTTCCACAGGTAGAGGTGCGGGACCAGCAGCCGGGCGGGACCACCGTGTTCCGGCGCCAGGTCCTCGCCTCCGTAGCCGTAGACGATCCATGCCTTGCCGTCGACCAGGTCGGCGAGGGGGATGTTCGTGGTGTAGCCCCCGTACGAGCCGACGAGGACGTGCTCTGCGGCCGTCTCCACGTCCGCGAGCAGGACGTCCAGCGACACGCCTCGCCACTGGGTGCCGAACTTCGACCACTTCGTCACGCAGTGCAGGTCGACGGTCGGGGACTCCGCCGGGAGTGCCATCAGGCCCGCCCAGTCCCACACGTGCTGCTTGTCGGCTTCCGTGGTCACGGCCAGTTTCCAGTCGTCCCGCCGGATGCGGGGCGTGGGCCCGGCGGACAGCACCGGGAAGCCGGTCGTCTCGTACTGCCCGGGCGGCAGCTTCGTGCCGGCCGGCGGCCTTCGGCCGTGGAAGCCACGCGAGATGAACGCCATGTTCGTCGTCCTTGTTCGTCCGGTGTGAGCCCTGCGGGCGTCTACGGAGGTGAGCGCCCGGCGGAGGCGACTTCTTACCTGTGCCGGCGCGGCCACAGATGCCCATTCGAGCGTCGCTCTCGGATGGCCCGCCTACGGGCTCCTTCGTGCGCGGGCACCGTCATCGACGCCATGTGGCTGCCCCGCCCGGGGTGGGTGCTGGGTAGCTGCCCCGGGTGGGGGGTGAGAGATGCCGCTAGTTGCGGCCCGCCATGACTCCGCCGTCGACGTTGAGGATGGCGCCCGTGGTCCAGCTCGAGGCCTCCGAGAGGAGGAAGACGATCGCGGACGCCACGTCCTGCGGGGTGCCGACCCGGCCGAGCGGGTGCAGGCCGCTCAGCTGCTCCAGCGCATCGTCCAACTGGTCCTCGGGAAAGACCTTCTCGAACAGGGGCGTCCTGGTGACGGCGGGAGCCACGGCGTTCACGCGGATGCCCTCGCTGGCGAGTTCGATGGCCAGGTTGTGCGTCAGGGCGTGCAGGCCGGCCTTGGCCATCGAATAGGCCGATGACGGTGTCACCGCGAGGGCCTGGTGCGCCCACATGCTGCCCACGTTCACGATGGCGCCGCCCTGACCGCCGGCGACCATGGCCCGGACGACGGTCTGGGTCAGGAAGAACGTCGCCCTGTTGAGGTCGTGGTACGAGTCGTAGTGCTCGACCTCGTAGTCGAGGAAGAGCTTGGGCAGGAAGAACCCTGCCGAGTTGACGAGGAGGGTGGCATCGGGGTGGTCCTCCGCCAACTGCTTCTGCGCCTCGACGACCTGGTCCCAGTCGGCCAGGTCGGCCTCGATCGACCATGCGCTGCCGGAGCGCGACAGGCTTGCGACGGCGTCGTTGAGCTTCCGACCCGGGCGGCCGACGATCACCGCACTGCCGCCCCCCGCGATCACATCCTCGGCGGCCTTGAGGCCCATGCCGCTGGCGCCACCGATCACGACGAGCTTCTTACCTTCGAAGTCCGTGGCCATACGAAATCACTCTCCACACTGAGCGGCGAGCACTTCTTGCCTGTGTGCTTGCCTGTGTGCACTCGAGCCTGCCACCGCAGGATCTACAGCAGCTCTACGAGTCATCTACGGCGCCATTCGCAGCGGCCTCGCCGTCCGTCCGGCGAACAGGAGGTGCGTGGACCCGTCCTACGGTCAGCGGGATCCGACCAAGGTTCTCGACGTGAAGGACGCACGCGACGGCTCACGGCGAGCCTGCCTTTGAAACAGATGAGAAATTGCATGGGATTTCATGAGAGGCGGTGTCATGCGGTGATCGAGCGACGCCGGAGCGTGAGGATCAATGCATGCCCGGGCGAACGGTCCGGGCAGTGCCGGGGCCTCGGCTCCCGGTTCGCACGGAAAGGCCTGAACATGATCAATGGGTTGAAGAGGGCTGCGGCGATGAGCGCGGCGACAGTGGCCCTGGCCTCGGGCATGGTCCTCGGCACCGTCGGGAGCGCGTCAGCCGCTCCGCAGGACCACCGGCCGCCGAAAGCGTCGCACCACTGCATGAAGACGGCGGGCCACTGGGCACGGCAGTGGCACCCGGGCTTCCGGGACCGGCACCACCGCTGGCACCCCGGCCACTGGACCCGTACCTGGCGCCCCGCCCACAAGCAGTGCCACCGCTGACCCGGTAGCCGGCACCGGCACCGCCCCCGAACCGGCCCCGACACGCCCTCAATGGGCGCGCCGGGGCCGGTTCGTCGCGTCGTATCAGCTCCCGGGTTGGACAGCAGGCGCAGCGAGCTACCGGCTTGTGGGTGTGAGCGTGATCCGGTGCTCCGGGAAGCGGCGGTCCCAAGTCACCGGTCCGGCGACGAACTCGCCCGTTTCCACGTTCAGAAGACCGGTAGAGAGTGAGACTTTCGGGCGGAAGACGAGGGTGCCGCCTTCGTGCCAGCCTTCGGGCACGTCGAAGACGACGCTGTGGCTGTACAGGGAAGGCACTTCGGACTCTGTCCAATCGATGGTGTCCGCCCCCCTGGGCTGGTAGGTCTTGCCGCCGGAGTGCAGGGTGAAGCTCTTGCCGTAGTGGACTTGGCCGGACAGCGACATCCTGCTCCTGTCGTACTCGTTACGCAGCTGCTCCGTTGTCGCAAACCCCGTGTACACCTCGGCCCATCGGAGCATGAGCCACCAGCGCCCCGGCCGGGCCCAGCCCCCGGGCCGCACCCACGGGCCCACATAGGCTTCGGTCTCGGCGAAGCGCACGCCCATCCGCACAGGACGGCTGTTCACGAGTGATACCAGTCCGAAGGCCTCGTAGTCCTCCGCAGTGACCTTGAGCTTCGGCAGCGGCCTGTAGTAAGCGGCCACAGCGTCGCCACCGCGTTCCCCGGTGCGCAGGTCCATGCTCTGGGTGCGGCCCTCGTCGGTGACACGCAGCGTCACCGGTGCGCCCTTGGGCACGCTGAGAGCGAGCGTGGCGGGTCCTACCGTCTCGTTGTCCAGTCCGGACGGATAGGTGCTGACGAGACGTGCGCGGCCGCCGGTTTCCACAGTGAGGGAGACCTTCTTCTGCGACGTCTCGGTCAGGCCCCTTCGCCAGGGCGTCGCGTCCTCGACCTCGGCAAAGGTGACGACGACGAACTCCTGACCTTCCGCCGCATGCCGAGCCTTGTACAGCCTCAGAGCCGCTGCCCCCAGCTCGGAGAGTTCCTCCGTCACGGCGATACCCCGCACGCGCAGGGAGAAGTGCGGGCCGATCAAAGTCCCGTCCCGCACCGACGCCGGCAGATTCATCGTCAAGCCCCGCTGCACGCCGCCGTACCAGTTCGCTTCCACTCGGGGCGGACGGAGGATCTTGTAGGCGACGGTCCCCGCACCCGCGGCAACGGTGCCTATCGCGGTCCACGCGAGCGCACCCGTGATCAGGTGGCGCCGTGAAACCATCGGGTGCTGCGGGGCGATTGCCGCTTGCTGGTGGGCGCGTACGGCGGCCGCGAGTGGCGCAGGCAGCCAATCCGTTGCCCGTGGCCCGCCGACGTCGTCCGCCGCGGCCGCCGGGCCGGCGACGGCGGCCAGAGGGCCCAGCAGGTCGGTGAGAAGAGGCCGGTCAGCCGGCTCCACGGCCAAGCAGCGGGCAATCAGTTCCCGAAGCGGCGGTACGAGACCTTCCAGGTCTGGTTCCTCGTCCTCCACCCGGCGGGCGAGCTCATGACGGGATCCCTCTCCGAAGACCGGGTGACCAGTCGCGGCGAAGACCAGCACGGCCCCCAGACGGAACACGTCACTCGCCGCCTGGGAACGGTTCCCGAAGAGCTGCTCCGGCGCCATGAACTCCGGGGATTCCACAAGCACCCCGCGCTCCGCCAAGGCGCTGGCCTCCGCGGCCGGTACCAGCCCGGGATCGACCAGGCGCGGACCGTCGGTGGTCACCATGACGGTGGACGGCTTCACGCCCCCGTGAACAACACCTGCGGCGTGCAGGACCTGCAAGGCCCGGACCAGGCCCACTCCCAGAGCTGCCACCGACTCCGGCGGCAGCACTCCGTACTCGTCCACCGCCTCCGCCAAGGACAGCCCCGCGACAAAGACACTGGCCAGCCACGGCCGCTCGGCCTCCGCGTCCAGGTCCACTACCGCCGCATGAAAGGTGCCGTCCGTGACCCCCCGTAAGCCGGCGGCACCCTCCGCGAGACGGCTCCGGAAGGCCTCGTCCGCCGCGAACTCACGGTTCACGACCCTGACCGCCACCGCCGACTCGCCGCCGGGCGATCGGCCCAGGTACGCCTTGCCGATCCGCCCGCCGCCCAGCCTGGCGAGCAGCTCGTACGGCCCCACCCGGCTCGGGTCCCTCCCCGCCCGCAGCGCTTCCACCCAAGGTCCTCCCTCCGCGTCGTACCGTTTCACCCGGGGTTGTTGCCCACGGGTGGTCACCTCTCCGGATGGGGTAAGTGCGCCTCCCTCCCGCCGGCATGTGAGGTGTCCTAACTTCCTTGGACGATCCGGTGGCCACCGCGGAGGTTCAGCATCAGCCGGTGGTCCTCGGGATCAAACCGCCTGATCGGCTTCGCCGGCCGGTGCGTCTCCAGCCGCGGGTACCGCAGCCCGGAAATGTGCACGGCACCCAGCTCCAGCGGATAAAACTCCGCCCGGAGGCCTGACGCATGTTCATTGCGCAGCGTATGGCGGAGCAGTGTCCCGGTCGTCTGGCTGCGCCTGCAGGCAAACCGCTCCCCCACCGGTAACCGGCTCGTCCGGAACTCCGCCACCATCCCCGTGTCATCCCCCGTTGACATTTGTCACCGCTGACGGTGCCGTAACAGTCGGCCGCACAAACCCCCGCGCACCTCGCTCCGATGATTCCCAGCCCGACCGGACGCATAGCCAGGTTTGAGCAACATCTGAGCGATCGCCGCCCCGATGCCGGGCGCTGACGCTGCTCGTCACCGAGGCTGCCGGCACTGCGGCGGCTGATGGTGACCGCTCCGTGCGCCTTGGCCACCTTCACCGGGCCGATCGGGTAGGAGCCGTTGGTGTCGGTGTCCTCGTCCCAGACGACGACGGCGTCGCCCGAGGCGGACGTCGCGACGCCAGGGTTGCCAGTGGCTCGGCTCCGATCATCTCTCACCCGTCACGGCAAAAGACCGTGCACTACAAGTCGAGGATCCGGGAGAGCGCATGCACGGCATCAGCCGAGAGCCACAGTTGTCCGCCGGTCTGTACGCAGGCCGTCGGGCGCGACGACGGCGACCGCGACGAGGAGCGGTGCGCCGGTGCGCACCAGCAGTTCGTACATGTAAGGCGACTGGTCATTGGTGCGCGCAACCTGGATCGGGGCCCTGGTGAAGAACGGGCGGTCCGGGACCACGGTGGGCACATCGGGCAGCGGCACCGTGAGGCTCATCGGACGCGGCAGCGGCAACAGCGGGCCGTTGGGTGCCCGTCGGGGGGTGGCCACCACGGAGAGTAGGTGGGGACCGGCGCCTCCGTCGACGACGGGGGCGTCGCTGCGCAACCGGAGGAACACGCCGCGGCCCGCGAGCTCGAAGGCTTCGAGGATGTCAAGTGTCGGCGGCGTGCCGAGCGGTCCGGGAGGCACCTCGACGGCTTCGACGGTGACTCGGCCCAAGGGGTCGGCCAAGCGCACGGTCACCCGCACCGGATCGGTCACCGCGGACCGGCGGAACCACACGGCCAGCGGCGTACGACCGGATGCGCGCGGACCGCGGACGAGCACGGGGCCGTTGTCCGCGCCGGCGGGCCGCCCGGCCGGATCCGCGAGGGGCAGCGCGTCGAGCGGGCTCTCCAGGCGTGGGAACAACTCGGTGCCCGCGGCCTCGACGGACACGCTGAGCAGGTGCGGACCGAGCGGTGTCGGGGACGAGGGCGCCGTGGTGTTGGTGGAGACGACGATGCCCGTGCCGTCCCAGTCGTCGGTGACGAGGGCACTCAGGTCGGGTGGCGCGGAGGGCGGCAGCTGGACGGGCACCGTCGCCGAGCCGGGTGAGGGCGTGCCCACGACGGCGTCGACCGGCACCCCGCGGCGGGGGACGGCGACCGCGCGCACGAGCCAGGGCTCCCACGACTCCGGGAGCGTGCCGCTCCATGTGCTCGTGTAGCACGGCCCGCCTGTCGGCGTGGGCGGGTCCGTGGTCACCTTCGTCGCCTCGATGTCGGCGAACGGGGGCCCCATGGTCTGCGCCGATTGGGCAGCGAAAGGCGAACGGGTGCGGAAGAGCAGGAAGGAATCGACGGGTACGGCCGAGGTACTGGCCACCTCCAACCGGACCCCCATCGCCGTGCCGACCGGGCCGTACGAAGGCGTCACCGTGGGTGCCGCAGGCGCGAGGATGCGCGGGGCCATGAACGCCCTCAGGTGGGTGTGGTCGGACGGCCAGGGCGATTCCACGTTGGCGGGACCGACCGCGGTGACCCCGAAGAGGTGGATGTCGGTGGAGCCGCGCGGCAGCGTCAGGTCGGCCTCGCGTGCCGCGGCACCGGCCTCGCGCACCCTGCGGAACAGTGCCCGTCTTTGGGCGCCCGCAAGACCGTCATAGGCCGTCCGCAACGCCGCCAGCCGGGCACCCGGTACGGTGCCGTCGGCAGCGCGTGGGCTGAGTCCGGCCGCGGTACGAAGCGCCGTCTCCGCGACCTCGTACACCACGAACCGCGACACCTCGCCGGCCGGCGTCGACCAGGCCACCCGCACGTGGCTGTGGCCGTCCGCGTCCGGTGAGCTCCCCACGGGGACGCCGGGTAGCGGCGGCGGTGGCGGCAGCATCGGTGGCACTGGTGTGGCGGCGTAGGCCCGTGCCGGCCCCCCGTTGGGAGAGAGCGGGCCTGGCCCGCCCAGCACCGCGATGTCCTCGCGGGCCCACAGGGCGACGCCCCAGTGCTGGTTCGACCCGAAGTCGAGTTGCGGGACGGTGGCGGTGATCCGGTAGCGGCGGGCGTCGTCGGACTGTGCCGGCCCGGCGGGGACCTCCACCTCACCTTTGGGGTCCAGGCAGGAAACCGTCACCCCCGAGGAGGGCACGGGTGTGTCCCCCGAGAACGGAAGGGACACGTCGAGCCGCAGGCACCCCGCGGGCGGCGGGCCGGTGGGTGTGACCCCCGGCGGCGGTTCGGCACTGGTGGAGGGCGCCGGGAACAGCACCGCGAACACGTCGAGCCGGGTGGGGGTACGGGTGCTCCAGTCGAGGGCGAGGTGCACTTCCAACGTGGTGGGACAAAGGGGTGAGCCCTTGTACGCCGTGTCCAGGCGCACTGCGAGGACCCGCGGGGAGGACGCGACCGGCTCGTCTCCGGCGTAGCGCGTGTCCTCCCACTGGGACCACACACCGAAGACGTCCTGGACGGCGACCGCGTAGCCGGCCGAGCGTCCGCCGCTGCCGATCGGGATCGTCGCCGCGATGTCGACCTGGACCTCGTGGTCGGCCGGCGGGGCGCCGGGCGCAGACGGCGCCCGGGTGGGCACCGGGGTGTGCCGGCCGCCGGAGTCCCGCTTGTCGGTCATCGGCTCGGCCTGCGTGCCGCCGGTCGTGGCGTACCGGGCCAGCGCGACGCCGCTGGGCCGGCCGAGCAGCGCGCTGGACTCCACATGGTCCCAGCGCAGCCGGACGGTCTCGCGCCAGGGCTCGTCCCGCGCGGCCGGGCGCACGAGGCCCTCACGTGCGGCCGACAGTCCGGTGACCGCAGCGGTGTCGCCGTGTCGGCTGGGCCAGGGCACCACCGCCGCGTAGGTCGCGGGGCCGCCCTCGGGCGTGTCCGGGTAGTCGGCGGTTACCATGAAGTCCTGCCCGGCGAACTGTTCCCGCTCGTCCAGCGGATACGCGGTGCCGAATCCGGTGGCCAGGGCGAGGAACGGGTCGGTGGTGCCGGCGACCAGCAGCGCGCCCAGCAAGGGCGTCCTGGCCTGTGAGGGCTGCCTGGAAGCTCGGCCGTCCTGCTCGGGAGGTGGCACGGTCAGGGTGGGCTGGAGGGCCGCTTGTCGGAAGGGCGGCAGCCCTGGGGCGTAGAGCGGCTCGATCTGTGGGAGCAGTACGGTGCGCACCTCGCCTACCAGGGCGGCCGGGTCGGGCGGCTCCCATTCGGGCGCGATGCGGCCGGCTTCGGTCAGCGGCCACCAGCCGATCGGCGGGCCGCCGCGCCGCAGGCGTTCCACGGCGGCGTCGGCCGGGTCGCGGGGAGCGCCGAGGAAACCTTGCGGTCCCGCGTCGTACGTGGTGGCGCCCCATCGGCCCGCGTCCACCGGCAGTCCCACCCGCTCCACTTCGACCCAGCCGTCGTCGTCGATCACATCGCGCAGGTGGTCCACCTGTACGTCGGGGTCGCGGCCGTTGACGAGCAGCGCGTGGGTCATGCCGCCGGTGCGGAGGCTGAGGGAGACCCCCTCGCCGACCGTGGGGTTGGCCGCCACGACACCCACGGCCGCCAGCGGGCCGACCGGACCACGGAACCCCCATAGCGCCACGGCGCGCGCCGAGTCCACGGCCGTGCACTCGACCTCCATCGTGACCGCGCTGTGCCCGTCCCACTGCAGCAGCACACCGAGCGGGTGACTGGTCGCGGTGACGGTCACGTCGGCGGGGCGCCGCTGCGGCTTGCGCGCCCAGACGCGGAATGGGCCGGGCGGTGCGCCGAGCACGTCGGAGCAGGCCCACCGAAGGTGGACCTCGGCGAAGCGCCCTTTGAGACGCTCCCGGTCGGCCGGCCGGTCGAACTGTTGGAGGTGTCGTCTGGCGATCTGGGGCCAGGGGGCGACGACGCCTTCGGCGCGGAAACGGGACACGCTGGCGATCCGGCCCGCCATGTCAGCTCTCCTCCCAGGGCGCGGCACCCAGCAGCACCGGCACCGCGTCGACCAAGTCGTCAGGCACACCGGCGAGCGGGTCGGTGCGCCGCCGGAATCCCAACCGCACTTCGCTGCCGCGGGCATCGGGGCCGAGCAGCAGCAGGGCACGGGTGTCGCCCGGGCCGCGCACGATCCGCCCGACCGGCGCGAGCGGGGGCTCGTCCGGGCCGGGCACGGCGGTCATCTGCTCGAGCGCGAGCCAGTCGGCCGGCCGCGCGGCCCACCACTGGTGCGCCGGGTCGGCAGCGTCGGCCGGGCCGGTCACGACAGTCGGCATCGGCCGGGAGCGCCACATCGGCTCATTGGACTCGACGACGACGGCCACCGGCTGCGGGGTGGCGGCACCGGTCCACAGCACCTGGATCCGTGGGTAGCGGGGCACCTGTGGAACGGCCAGCCCCGCCGCCGAGAAGGTCTCGTCGAGCGTGCTGCCGGCCGGCCGGGCGGGCAGCGTCGTCAGCGGTGCCGGATCGCGCACGAGGAGGTGCTCGACGGGCGCGGCCCTGAACATGCCCGCGAACTCGGCGAGCGAACGGAACCGTGAGGTGGTGAAGCCGACCCGGAAGACCCGTACCCCGGTCGCGCCGACCGGTGAGCCGCTGGGCACGCGCTCGATGTCGAGCAGGTGGTCCGTGCACGGCTCGAACACGTATGGCAGGTCGACGACCCGGTGGTCCACCCGCTCACCGAATTCCGGCAGGCACTCCCCGGTCACAACCTCGCGGACCGTCTGCTCCCACGGCGTGTAGATCGCCAGGTTCGTGGTGGGACGCGCGGTGGCGAAGTCGAGGAGGCGCGGGCCGGCCGGACCGCCGCCCGGCGGGGCCGGGTGCCGCCCGGATGCGGCGCGCACCACGACCCTCAGCTCTTGGCCGTACGCGGTGAACAGCTTGTCGACGGTAGCGGAGGAGAACGCCAGTCGGACCACCTCGTCGCAGAAGACACCCCGGTCGTCCGGCCCGGGTGTCGTGGCCAGCACCCATGGCTCGAGCCGCGATGGCACCTCCGCGACGCCCTGCGCGACGAAACGGAACTCCTGGGTCTGCTCGGCCCCCCAGGCCGGCTCCGGTGTGACGGGCGGGAGTTCGTCCTGCGCCAGATGGGCCGCCCGCCACCTCACTCGCAGGGTGTACGGCGTGCCGGGCGTCAGAAGTGCGTGCTGGTCCGGGCCTTGGGTGAGCGCGGCCTGCAGTGCCCCGCGCCGGGTGGAGGCCGTGGAGTCGTCCCATGCGTACCGGTCGACCTCGCTCGCCAGGAGCCCTTCGAGGGCGAGCACGTGGAATGCGGGCGCATCGCCTTGCGTACGTCGGCGATCCCAGCCGATCTCCACGGTCAGTGTGTCGCGCGGCACGTCGCCGCGAACGAGCACCAGTACGAGCCCGTCTTCGCGGGCCGCGACCCGAGCGGCGATACGGCCCGCACGCTCGACGCGCTCGGCCCACGGGCCGGCCGGATCGGTCCACCGCCCGGGCAGCGGATTGCCGTTTGTGACGAGCGCCGACGCGTCGACCCGCTGCTCGCCCAGCACGGCGCCTGATGCGTCGAGGGAGCGCACTACGAGCAGCCCTTCGATGGACCACCGCGGTACCAGCATCAGCGCCGTGAACGCGTGCAGTGCGGCCACGGTTGAGAACTGCACCGCGTCGCCGAGGTCACCGGGCCGGAACCGGGTGTCCTCCCACGCCCTGACGACGGCCTTCTCGTCGTCGAGGTCCCCCGAGAGGATCGGACGGCTGCCGTCCCCCGCCGGTGAGCGCAGCAGCTTGCCCGTACAGGTGAGCGACTGGCGGGCGAGCCGCGGGTCCCAGCCCTTGGCGACGTGCGCGGCGCGAAGGTCGTGGAGCGTCGCACCGTCGGCGACCGTTTGGCTCCACTCCAGGAGTACGGCGGCGTCGATCCCGGCAGCACGGCTGAACCCCACTGGCTGCCCGGTGGCCCAACCCTGGAGGGTCGGCTCGGCGGGCCGCCCAGGGTCGGGGCACGGCACCACGTCACCGATGACTCGGGCCGCCTCGATGCCGCGCAGCCGGTCGGCCGGCCCGATGCCGCACCGCCAGCGCTCGGTGACCCGGAGCCGGGCCGGCGGTGTGGTGCTGCGCACGGTGTCCTGCGGATCCGGCCAGGGCTGTCCGTCCAGTGTCCAGCCGACGGGGCTCGGGCCGGTGGGCAGTTCGTGGAACGTCCACAGTACGGGCGCGGGTTGGGCCGCGGGATCGCATATCCGGCCCCACTGCTCCCTGACGGTGGCGGTGAGCCGTTCCCCGTAGGGCACCGCGCGCGGATGCGGTTCGGGCAGCCAGGACAGCAGGGCGAGCGCCGGACCGTGCTGCGCGTCGCCCGGATTGCCCCGCGCCCACCACGCACTGGGTGTCTCCCCCGGGGAGAGCGCGCCGTCGAGTTCGACGGCGGTGACCTGGTAGCGCCACCACTGGCGGCCCCGGCGAACCCACGGGTTGGCGCTCTGGCCGTTGCTGCCCAGGACGGTACGGCCGAGCACGGTGAGGTCCGGCGCCATGCCGGCCGGTACGTCGAACAGCACCACGGGGATCGCGTCCAGCGGCACCGGTTGAGGATCCGCCCCGGCCTGGTCGGCCAGGTCGCGGGCGTCGACGAGCTTGCCGTCGACGGCCCGGTCCGTGGCGCTGCCCTCGACCAGCGCGGGCGAGCGGCTGACCAGGGCGACGCCGCTGACCAGCGGTGGCGGCTCCGGTTCCGGGACGTCGGGGTCGCCCAGTTCGAAGCCGACACAGCCGGAGACGCTGAAGAAGAAGAAGTCGACCGTGCCGCACACCTCGCCCTTGATGTGTGTGCGTTCGACATCGACTCCGTCCACTGTGCCGCGCCCGGCCAGCACGGTGAGCCGGGCCTGGGCGCCGATGCTGACGACGAACAGCCGAAGCTCGCCGGAGATCTCCACGATGCCGCCGAGCGCGAACGGCTTGAACGAAAGGATCGCGTCGAAGCCACCGGCAACCTTGAGGTAGAGGCCCGCGCCGGTACTGCCCCAGACGAACTGCGCATGGAAGCCGACGGCCACGGTGAGGCCACTGGTCGCCACGGCCGGCAGCCGCGGATGGGTGATGCCGTCGCCGTGCACCATCACATACCCGGTGCCTTCGATGAACTCGAAGACGCGCACCGTGGCCGGCTCGTTGAAGGTCCCGAGGTCGACGAACCAGTCCGACACGTGCCGGGTGTCGAAGAACGCGGTGACCGGGACCCGGACGTGCAGCAACTCGACGACGGTGTACTCCGCGGCGAGGCCGACGGTGATCGTGCCACGGGCGAAGTCGAGGTCGAGCACGGCGACGAAGGTGGCGGTCCCGCTGCCCCTCAGCGCAGGCGGCGTCTTGAGCACGTCGGCCTTCATGACCAGCAGCAGCCGTGGCCCGGGCAGCTCGAGGATCACGACCCCCTTCATGTGGACGACGTAGCCGCCCTCGAGGGTGCCGAGCAGCAGGCCCGCGGCGAACGCGAACCTCCCCGGGTCAGGCTCCCAGCCTTGCGGTGCCAGCACGCCAAGTGGGCGCGGCAGTTGTTCCTCGAGCCACTTCAGCGCGGGCGCCGGCACACCTGCGGACTCGATCCTCTTGAAGTTGACGCCCACTCCGCCGAGGACGCCGAACACGCCGAGGCCGGAGTTGCCGAGCACGATCGGCACCGGGAACTCCACCTCCAGGCCGACGAACACACCGGTGGCGCCGCCCTTCTGCGCGATCTTCAGCGTGGCGGCAGCGCGGATGTTCAGCGGCACGACGGTCAGGTCGAAGGCGCCTTCGAGCCCGCCGTCGCCGGGCAGGGACAGGTAGCCGGAGCCATGGAGCACACCGGGCACGTTGATGGTGGCGCCGAAGGCCGTGATCTGCGGGGGCTCGACCGCGTCCAGTCGCAGCCGGACACGGACGGCGTCGATGTCGACGATGCCGAGGTCGAAACCGATGCCCAGCTCGGCCTCGACGTAGGCAGGGTTGTCGCGGGAGACGCGGAATCCGAGGACCCGCAGGATCTGGTCGAACGGATCGCGGGTGACCAGGGCGCCGCTCGGCACGTCGAGGCTGTAGCCCCTCGTCGGGTCGAAGGCCCACAGCGGTACGTGTTCGACGCCGCCGGCTGCCGGGCGGGTGTTCCACGTCGACCGAAGGCCGACCGCCTTGTACCGTGCCACGACCGGCCGGTCCTGCGGCACCCGTACGAGCCCGGCGTCGAAGAAGAACCCCGTTTCCACGTCGAGCAGCACGCTGACCTCCGTGCCTGAAGGGCCGTCGGAGGCGACGAGTTCGGCGCCGCGCAGGATGACGTACTTCGTGCTGATCCGGCCGGCGGCGGCAAGTGCCACCACCACGCCGGTGGCGACGCCGAGCGTGACCAGCTCACCGGCGGTTGGTGACGGCGGGGTCGCGACGGCGAGCAGCGGCGCGAGCGCGGCGACCGCGCCGATCACGTCCGTGCCGGTGGCGCAGCCGGACGTGGGGCGTTCGAGCCTGGCAAGCCCGTCGAGGTCGCTGTCGAGAGCCTGGAAGTCGCCGGAGGCGGTCCACGCCGTGCGCTGCTCGTCGATGCGCAGTCGGACGAGGAAGGCACAGATACCATCGCCGGGATTGGTCCGCGGCGGGATCCTGCCGGCGGAGTTGGCCGCAAGCCGCATCTCCGCGGCCGTCCGGACGTCGAACTCTCCGTAGACCTCAGCGCGGACGAAGGCGTTGCGGACCAGCTCGACGCGGATGCCGATCGTACGGAAGCAGTCGGGGACGGGCGTCCGCGCCGGTTCGGGGTCGACCTGGTCGGCCGGTGCCGGCTGAGGGGCGGCGGCGCGCTGCAACGTGGCATGGACCTTCTCGGTGACACCGCTCGGCGCCGTGACGATCGCGGTGGCTCGCCAGTACGCGTTGCGCTGGGCCTGGTCGCCGCCCGCGGCGAGGTGCGCTTCGGAACCGTGGGCTGTGCCACGTGTCACGGTGGCGCCGTGGCCCGACTTCGACAGGAGGTGGACGAGTGCGTCGCGGCGCCGGGCGCTCAGGTCAAGGTTGTTGAGCCGCGCGGTCGTGCTGGAGTCGTTGTCGTAGGAAGCGAAGCCGTCGACGAGGAATGAGGTGCCGGGTGGCAGCGCCTTGAGACGGGCCTCGTTGGGGCCGCCGAGGAATGGCTCGGAGCCCGGCTCAAAAGTGCCGTCGGGGAGCGCCTTGCGGGTGCGGGTGTTGTCGGGGTTGCACGAGTATGCGAAGTTCACGTCCGACGGCAGGCCGTCTTCGGCCTTGCCCGGGTGGTCCAAGCGGAAGTAGCAGTGCAGCTCGGCCGGTGCGCCGGGTGCGCGGGTTCTGTCGGCGACGACACCGACGGTGATGTCCGTCGCGTCACCCGGGACCGGGATGGTCGCGGTGGCCCCGCTGGCGCTGCCTCCACCGTCCCAGGTCCACGTGATGTCGCCGCCGTCGGGCTCGAGGCGGACGACCGCGGTGGTCGCTGTCTGGGCCGTGACGACGATGCGCGAGCCGGTGGTGCTCGTGGTGTCGGCGGTCACCGGCTGAACGCCCGCCGGGCCGGGGCCGGCCCCGGCGACCGGGCGGCGGGTCGCTGTCAGCGAAAGCGTCGTGGTGTGGGCCGCCGCGTCCGTCACCGTGATCTGGAGGGGGATGCCGCCGGTCACGGGTGTGGTCACCGGGGCCCGGTCCCGGGTGGTCGTCGTGCCGTCCACCGAGAGGGCGTAGGTGTACGGGGCGAGGCCGCCGACCGCGTCGACGAGGAGGGTCGACCGTTCGGGCAGGGCCACGTCGGGCCCGGCACCGTCGTACCAGCGACCCGCGTCGTCCTGGAACCGGACCCTGACCCGCGGGTTGCTGCCCCGTTGGACGACCTCGGCCTCGAAGACGCCGGTGACTCCGGCGTCCCGCCCGAGCCCGATCCACAGATCCCGCACCCCCGCGTTGACAGCGAGCCCCTCCATGCCGCTGGGCGCGACGAACAGGCGCGCTTCGGGCAGCCAGAAGCCCTGCCAGTCCAGCGGCATCGCGCGGGCGGCACCCGGCGGATTGCTGACACCGCTCAGATCGAGGGCGGCGGTGCGAAACCCAAAACCCATGACGCCGCCCGACCCCACGAGAGCGTACGGTGGCTCCATGCGCACGAACTCGTAGACGTCCGCCGGGTCGGTGCCACCCGGCGGTACGGTCGACGCGGACGCGAGTCGCGTCGTAAGCCCCGTGTCTGCACCTGCCCACCGGCACTCGACCGTCAGCCGCGGCAGGAGGAACCGCACGTCCGGGTACGCGGGGTCCTCTTCGAGCATGCCCCGGGCGTCGAGCCTCGCGCCGCGCAGGAACGGAAGCCGCGCGATCGCGTTCGGCATGGTGAGCGTCATCCGGAACGGCCCGGTCGGCGAGCCGCCGGAAGTGTCCAGGTCGACCAGCAACTCGAAGGTCACCCTGGGATCCGGGAACTCGATCGGTGTCTGTCGGAGTTCTGGGGTCCGCTCCGCCGACCCCAGCGTGAAACGGCCGGTGCCGGGATCGAGGCTCAACCCGCGTCCCCCCGATGGGCTCCACTCCCCCCGCATCGACCGCTGAGGGGGCGGTCCGGCTAACTCGTCGACATCCGTGGCGAGCCCCATGTCCTGCAACATCTGCCGCAGCCCCGTGAGAGCACCGGAGTCGCGTGCCGCAGGTGCCAGCTGGTCCCACAGACTCATCTCGCAACCCCCCGGTCCGAGCCCCGCCTCGGGTTCGAACGATACGCACCCGAATTCACTCTTGCCCTGCTATTCCCTGACCCGGGCCGATCGAGTCCGCGGTCCGAGCCGACTCTGGGGACGTGCCGGAAGCGTTTGTAAAGGTGTTGTCGACCCCACCGGATTCTGAAAACCGATGATCCGCTCGGCGCGTTCCACCGCGCGGTCGGGGAACAGCACATGGTCGGCGTTGCCGTCGCAGACGAGCTGTTGCAGCACGGTGGCCCCGGAGGACAGCGCCACAGGCCGCGGCATCCCGGGTGGACACGTTCGGCGCGTTCAGCCGCAGCGGGAGGGGTGTGCGCAGGGCACCGGTTCCTCGAGAGACCCGAAATGGCTGTCGACCACCCCGGTGCCCGGCAGTGTGTCGCGGCCGGCGCGCCGCCTGCCTGAGCCCCGCTTCACCAGACGGGCCCAGCCGACGGGGCATCAGCCGGAGCGTCGGCACCCTGTTCTCATCGGTGACGAAGCGTACGGACGGTCCCCACTCAAAGAGTGAACGAAGCGGGCATCGCGGGTCCATGCCTCCGCGACGCCCCCGTACAGGTCGTGATGGACCGTCTCCGCCCCGGCCATCAAGTCCATTTCGCAGCGGACGTACCTTACGTCACCGAGGGAGAGCGCCGTCAGGTGACTGTCGGCTGACGACTCACCACGTACGGCCATGAGCGTAGAGGAACCGTGGCCTGACGACGAGCATCTCGCGCCGCAGCCCTTCGCATGGCACGGTTCACTCAGTGATGCGAGCATGGACGCGGTGTCGGCCGCCGCTCCGTGCCCTCGCGAGGGGGGATGGTCATGCCCGAGCGTCTGGGCGTCTGCTGCGACGGCACCTGGAATGCGGCGGGGATGGTGCGCAACTGCGGCATCCCGCGCCGGGACCACGCGGACCGGATCCCTGCGGCCTGGGCTCTCTACCGCTCCCGGGTCGAGCACCCCAACGGCTTTGATGTCGGCGGCGGCTACCAGGAAGCAGGACTGTCCGACATCACCTTGCTGTGGATGGTCGACCAGGCTCGCAGACACGGGCTCACGTTCCACACCGACGCGCTCAGCGCGGCCGGGCCGAAAGCGATGCAGCCGGAGCAGAGCATCGGCTTCCGTGTACGGCCGGACAGCTCGGGCCAACTGCACACCTCACGCACGGGAATGTACCGCCTGACCAAGCCGTTCCACCGGCCCCTGGGCAGTGCCACGGGCAAAGAAGGCGAGCCCGACGGAGATGAGTACCTGGCGGTTTCCGCCAAGGAACGCTACGACCGCACCCCGGGCTACCGGCCGCGGGAACTTGAGCGCTACCTGGCCGACAGGGAACAGGTACGACTGGAGCCTGCCTTCCTTCCCGGCCTCGCCACAGAGATGCCGCCCCAGCCGTCAGCGCCTCAGTGAAGGAGAACAGGGATGCTTGCCTCCGCGCTCTTCGCCGGAGATCCACTGCTGGAGTCCATCGCACAGGACCAGGACCGTATCTCACGCACCCGAAACCGGAACGACGCGGCCGTACGAAAGGTACAGATCGCGCTCCTCGGCTGGGACCCTGGCTGTCTGCCCCGGTTCGGGGCGGACGGCGACTACGGCAACGAGACCGCCGGCGCGGTCGCCCGGTTCAAGGTCGAGGTACTCGGTACCCCCTCGGCCGAGGTGATCGACGACGTCGGCCCGTCGACGGTCCTGAAGCTGGACGAGATGTGCGCGGCGGCCGAACGCCCGCCCGTGCCGACGGTCGCCCCGGAGGACTGGCTGCTGACCGGCGCCGAGATGGGCCCCTTCCGCTCCCCCGCCTTCACCCTGGGCAACAAGGTCCTGTTCTTCGTCGACGCCGAGGGATACTACGACACGCTGGCCTCGCGGCTGGATGCCCTGACGGCCGGGAACCGGGTGCTGTTCGCCGGCTGGCGGTTCTCGCCCGAGCAGGTGCTGCGCCCAACGGTCGCGGGCTCACCGGGGATCCTCGAGCGGCTCCTCAAGCTCCGCGCGAATGGCATCGTCGTACGCGCGCTCCTGTACGGCTCGCACTTCTCCACGCTTCCCGTGCGCAGGCCCAGGGTTCCGAGCCTCCCGTCCAAGGACAACTTCGACTTCCGGACCGCGCTGGTCGCCGGAGGTGCACAGGCGGTCCTCGACGCCCGGGTGGGCCAGTTCGGCTCCCACCACCAGAAGTGCGCGGTGGTGCAAGGCAGCACCGCTGAGGATGCGGCGGCGTTCGTCGGCGGGATCGACATCTGCCTGGACCGCTGGGACAACGCCGCCCACGGCGATCTGCCGATACGGCAACGGGAACCGGACTTCCTGGGGAAGAAGATCTCGCTGCCCGGTTGGCACGATGTGCAGTGCGCGGTGTTCGGGCCTGCCGTCGGCCAGATCTGGCAGTCCCTGGTCCAGCGCTGGAACGACCCCACTCCGCCGAGCCGTATCGACGGAACGCCCGTGCCGATCCCCGCGTCGGAAGCACCCAGGCCGCCGGCCACCTCAGGCACCCAGGCCGTACAGGTCCTGCGGACCCTGACCTGCAAAGGGGTGTACTCCTTCCTGCCGGGTGGTGAGTTCACCGTCACGGCCGCCTACCGCAAGGCCATCCGCCGGGCGCGGCACTACATCTACATCGAGGACCAGTACCTGTGGCCCTCGCCGCTCGTCGACGACCTGCGGGCCGCCGCAGCCCGGGGCGTCCAGGTCATCCTGGTCACCGCCCGCGATTTCGACGTGCCGGGGCTCGGCGACGTCCACAAGGCGATGCGCGCCGAGGTGCTCCAGCGCATCGCAGCCGCACATCCCGCGAACGTCCACTGCTTCCATCTGGAGCAGGCGGCGACCACGCTGCAGATCTACGTCCACGCGAAGCTGATGATCGTCGACGACCAGTACGTCTCCGCGGGGAGCGCCAACCTCAACTCCCGTTCCCACACGACGGATTCGGAACTGCAGCTCGGCGTCTTCGACACGAACCTCGTCGACGGCACCATGGGCGGCGCCCCACACCGGGTCGGCGTGTCCGTCCGTAAGCTGCGCAAGCAGATTTGGGGCGAACACCTCAACGAGGACCCGTCGCTGCATGAGGACGCGCTGACAGGCCTGGGCCGTATGCCCACGGGGGGCCGCAAGATCGGCCACCTGGTCAACTTCCCTGTTCCACCGCGGGTTCCCGCAGTGAACTGGCGCGAGACGCTGCGGGATCTGCTGCGCTCGGTCCAGCAGATGGAGCACTGGCAGTCCCTGGCCCCCGTGGTGCTCGGCCCACTCGCGCCGGCGGTCGCGCTGGTGCCGGGCCTGGACCTCGGCACCGTCGCGGACCTGGTTCCCGACCCCGAGGCCTTCGTGCGCAGATTCCTGAACCCCAACACCACATGCTGAGCAGCCCTTCCGGGGTGGTGTCGGCGCTCGGGCGGTAGTCAACGCCCGAGCGCCTCACCGGCACCGTCACCCCTGGCGAGGCTGCGTGGCAGGGCCCTGCCCGCGGCACTCCGGCCGCTGTACTACGGGGATCCGCGGGGTGGACGTGGGCGACCCCGGCCCCGTGGGTCCAGCCGGCACGCCCCGGTTTCCCCGCTTGACCTGTGACCCGTGCGGCCGGCGCGCCGCTCCCCCCGTCAGCCCGCCGCTCGCTGAAGGCTGTCGAGGATGAGGTCCAGTCCGAATTCGAACTCGTCGCTGTAGGCGTACCCGGGGCGCATGACGTGAGCGGTCGCGATCTCGGTCAGGTACGGGTACTCGCCATCGCCGAATGCGCTCATGATGGAATCCGCCAGTTCGGCGGTCTCCTCCGGGGAGGAAAAGGGCAAGGTCTTCTCCTGCAGGGCGAACCCGTAGATGTAGCTGTCGAGAACCGAGACGGCGTGGGCGGTCAGCTCGAGCGAGAACCCGCCCTGACGCAGGCAGCCGAGAACGGCGTCGTGGTGACGCAGAGTGGCCGGGCCTGGAGTGGACCGCGACTCCATCAGCCCGATGGCCCAGCGGTGGCGGGACAGCACCAGGCGCATGGAGATCGCCCGCTGTCGCATCGCCTGTCGCCAGTCAGCACCCGGCACGGGCAACTCGACTTCGCCGAAGACCAGGTCGACCATGCCGTCGAGCAGGTCCTCCTTGTTGGCCACGTGGTTGTACAGGGACATCGCCTCGACCCCGACAGCCTCGCCGAGTTTGCGCATGCTGAGCGTCTCCAAGCCGCTGGAGTCGGCGAGTTCGACGGCGGCATGGAGAACCCGCTGCCGGGTGAGCGTCTCACGGTTCGGTCGCGAGGTGGTTCGTCGGGTCACGGTGGACGGGCCTCTTTCTCTCGGGTCTCCCAGCGTTGACGACCTTACGCCGTAAGTGCTCTACTTACGGCGTAAGTATCATGGGGAGCGGAACCGGGGGCAGTGATGATGCGAAACATGAGCGAGCCGATCACCACCGGCGAGACGAAGACGATGGCCGCTGTCGTGCAGGAGCGCTACGGCGCCGATCCGGAGGCCGTGCTGCGGACGGCGCGGGTCGTCCAGCCCGCCATCGGGCCGGACGAGGTGCTGGTGCGAGTGCGCGCCTCCAGCGTGGACCGGGGCACCTGGCACATGATGGCCGGCCTGCCGTACCCAATCCGCGCCGTGAGCGGGCTGCGAAGGCCAAAGCTCCCCAATCCCGGCCGCAACATCGCCGGCATCGTCGAGGCAGTCGGCTCTGACGTGACCGTGTTCGCGCCCGGCGACGAGGTCTACGGCACGGCAGCCGCCGCGTTCGCCGAATACGCCGCCGCTCGTCCCGACAGGATCGCTCCCAAGCCGACCCGACTCACCTTCGAGGAGGCGGCGACGGTACCCGTCAGTGCGCTCACCGCACTCCAGGCAGTTCGCGACAACGGCAAGGTCCAGGAAGGCCAACACGTCCTGATCACGGGAGCCGCCGGCGGCGTGGGCACCTTCGCCGTCCAACTCGCCCATGGACTCGGCGCCCGGGTGACGGCCGTCGCGAGCACCCCCAAGCTCGCGGCCGTACGGGCGCTGGGCGCGGACCACGTGATCGACTACACGCGCGAGGATTTCCTCGCCGGCCTACAGCGCTATGACGTCATCATCGACATCGCGGGCAACCGCGGTCTGCGGGATCTGCGCCGTGCCCTCACACCCCGCGGCAGACTGGTCATCACCGGCGGCGAGACGAACGGCCGCTGGCTCGGCGGCACCGATCGGCAGCTCCGCGCCCAGGTGCGCTCTCCTTTCACCGACCGGCATCTCGGCACCTTCATCGCCTCAGAGGCCGCAAGCGGGCTGCGCGACCTGACCGCTCTCGTCGACGCAGGCACGCTCCGCCCTGTCGTGGACCGCGTCTACCCGCTCGCCGAGACTGCCGCAGCCGTCCGGCACCTCCTCGACGGCCGCGTCACAGGCAAGCTCGCGCTCGCCATGCCCGCCGGGTGACGCCGTAAAATGCCTGCGCGAGCCGCCCAAGGATCGTAGACTGGGTGCACCGACGCGGGGTGGAGCAGCTCGGTAGCTCGCTGGGCTCATAACCCAGAGGTCGCGTGGTTCAAATCCCGCCCCCGCTACCAACATTCGGCCCCTGCCTGACTTCCTGTCGGGCAGGGGCCGAAGTCTTGTACATGGCCCGCCGGCGCTTTGGCCGGGACACCTTCTCGACCCGGTGCGTACGGTCAGGAGCCCTGAGGCTTCGGCGATCGCGCTGCAGAGGAGGATCCAGGCGGTGGCCGGCAGCCACCCGCCACGTCACTGGCCCGGTGCGCGCAGACCCATCGGCGGCTCCGGCACACGTCACGGCCAGCGGGCAGTCAACGTCTCCCACGCCAAGATCCGCGCCGTCGCCGAGCAGGCAATGGCCGCCTTGAAGTGTTGGCGGCTGCTGCGCAAGCTCCGCTGCAGCACCACCCGCATCACCGTCCTGGTCAAGGCGGCCCTAACCCTCCATCTCACCGCCGCGGCGGGCAGCAGTGAAGGGCCCGTTCTGTAGTTCCAGTATGGCGTCGAGCGAGGCAACGCGTCTTCATCATCCTTGACGATCTTCTTTTCGGCCCGGCTCCGTAGCCTCTCGTCACGGATCCGGCCGACGACCGATGGCCGGCCAACGAGTCGAAGGCGGGACCGCGTGGAGGACCTGATCGCTTTGGACGAGTGCGGCCGCATGGTCCCCACCGACCGGGAAGCCCTGGCCCGAGCGGTGGCCGGCCTGCTGGCCAGGCCGCGTGAACAACCCGCGCTACTGCGTCGAGCAGGCGTAGGGCTGCTGGTGCTGGGCCGTCACACCGAGGCCATCAGCACGCTGGAGCGGGCGCTGGCGCTCGCCGATGACAAGCTCGCCATCGCCATCCACATCAACCTGGGCGACGCCTACCGTTACTTCGGTGATCTGGAGGCCGCGGAGCCTCATTACCAACAGGCCCTCCATCTCTGCGAGGGTCACGCTCCGGACATGCTCTACTTCTGCTTCCAGCACCTGGGCAAGCAGCGCCTTGACCAAGGGCGGGCCGAGGAGGCCCGCGACCTGTTGGAGATGGCGCTACGTCAGCGGCGCACGAAGGGAGACCCCTCCCTTGTCGTCGCCACCGAGACCGCGCTGAGGCTGGTTGACCGAGCCGAAGCCGCCGCGAGACAACGGGCAGGGATGGATTCCAGCAATGGTGATCAGCCGACTGGGACAACAGGTGGTCGACAGCACCCTGGACCGGCACGGTGAACTGCGCTGGTAGGCACGCCCTGGAGAAGATACGCCGTGCTCTCCAGTCAAGGGGGTTGGAAAATCCTCCATGTGTGTGCGACTTCTCCGACGGCGACCGGATCATGGCCGACCTGCTGGGCGGCAAGGGCTCGGGGCCGGCCGAGATGACCCGGATCGGTCTGCCCGTACCGCCCGGCTTCACGATCCCCACCCGGCCGGCCGGGGGTTCCTGACCACCGGCGTCGAACCGCCCGTACTGGCCGCGTCAGCCGCACCACAGCGCGGCAGCGCCGGCAACGCTCACTTGGGACCGAACCGATCGGCGGACCTGTCATCGCAGCACTTGCGCCCGGCCTGTGCGACACCCAGGCAGGCCGCGACGGGCGCGAGTGCGCCACCCTGCCCGGTGGCCCTATGACCCGAACTTCGTCCAGTGCCCTTCGGAGACCAACTCGACGGAGCCGTCGACGACCTTGATGGCCGTCTGTTCGTCGATGGCGTAGGCTGCGCCGCCGATGTCGGCGGCCCAGCGCTCAGCGTCAGCCAGGGTGTTCCCCGGGAAGGCGTCCAGGTGCGGGAAGATCGAGAAGTCGACGACTCCCAGGGTGCGGTCGTCCGGCGCGGACTGCCACTCGACGAAGTAGCTGCCGATCCGGGGCGTCATGACCATGCTTCCGGCGCTCACCCCCACCCAGACCGTGTCGGGCAGCGAAGGCAGCAGATCGGCCAGCCCCGACTCCCTCATCCAGTGGCACAGGTACGTCGCGTCGCCGCCGTCGACCAGGAGCACGTCGGCTTCCCGGACCCAGGGGACGTACCGCTCCGCGCCGATGGTGGGCAGTGCGGTCAACTCGAGGACGCCGAGCGAGGCCCAGCCCAGGCCTGTCAGGTGCTGCCACCGGGGCTCGCCGGCTGCGAGGCCCCGTACCGATGCCGGACCGCACATCGGGTGACCCCATTGTGCCGTCGGGACACAGAGGGCGTGGCACTCGTCGATCGGCTTGCCGAGAAGCTGCACAAGGGCCGAACGGATGCTCGGGTTCGTAACGCCGCCTGAGGTGAGCAAGAGCTTCAAGGTGTCTCCCGATTCGCGCGCGAAAGGTGGATGTACCTGAAGACCCGGAACCGTGCTGGAATTCATCGTGGTTCGGGCAACCTTCTCGGAGGCTCCCGGGTCGCCGGGCGTGGTTCTCCCCGATCCCTCCGCCAGGTCATGCCTTCGGCCGACCTGCAGAATGTCCCCGTGAACATTCGCTACGAAATGGTCTTCACGTGCTTCCTGAAGGACGACGCCCCTCAGTCGGTCCTGGACACCCTGCGCTGGCACATGGGCCTGCTCACCGACCGGCCCGCGGCTGTCGGCGCCGATGAATACCCGCATCCGCTGCTGACTCCGAATCCGGACACCGACAGGCCCCTGCCCGGAGGGGAGTTCGCGCGTCTGGAACGCCAGTCCCGCGGCGGTCACGATGCCTGGGGCCTGTTCGTCCGCGTCCTCCGGCCGGACCTGCTGGACGACGTCGTATCGCTCCTCGAACTGCTGGCTCCGCACGTCGACGAACCCGACTACGCGGGATACTTCCGTGCGGAGGCCGACCCCTGGCCTTCCGTCTTCAGGTTCCACGAAGGAACCTACGGCGTGACCGGGCCCATGTCGGACTTCCGAAGAGACTCCGATACCGGCGCGAGCGGCCACCGCCTGGCTGAGTCCTGAAGCGCATCGGAAAATCCTGAAGCGCTCCCAGCCCGGTAAGACCTTCTCTCCTTCATCATGACGTTCCCGGCCTGGCTGCCGGCCGCCCGCCTGTTCTCGGAAGAGTCGACGCCTCGAAGGAGATCAGCGCGATGACCGCACCGGACAGTCTGCCCCTGCGGGCCCTCAGCGAGGTGAACTCCTCGCTGTCCGGCCGTCACGCCGACGAGCGCGCGGAGTCGTCGAGGTGGGCCGGGGAGCGGGTCCGGCACTGCCTTTCCGGCAGGGTGTCCTCCGACAGGGTCCGCAAGAGGTATTCCAGGCGCCGGGCCAGTTCGTCGGGGTCAGTCTCCACCAACGCCGTGTGCCCGATCAGTTTCCGCGTCAGCCACGCCCCGGCGATCGCGGAGAGCGCGAGCGCGGACCGTTCCAATGTGTTCTCGCCCGATATGAGCCCGATGAGACGCCGTCAGGTGCGACCTGCCGGGCTCCACGGTGAATGCCGTGGAGCCCGGTCACGGGCGTGCTGCTCGTTGGCCGAGGCATGCCGGCAGATGAAGGACGGGTTGCGCGTCAGAGCCGTCATTGGACAGGTGGTTAACAGACGCCGGGAATGTGAACAGCGCGGCTGAACCGCAACGGCTGATCAGCGGCTGAGCGCCGGCTCAAGCGCCCGCGACATCCGTATAAATGCCCACCAACTCGCGGTTCGATCATGTCACTTGACCGCTCCCGTCGCAGGGCGGGAAGTTCACCCGTGGCCGCGAGCATCTGCGGCCATGAGCAACCTCAGTCGCCGCATCTTCATCCTTGGCGGGCTCACCACCGCGAGCGTCGCAGCGCTCCAAATCGGGGCGATGGCCCAGCCGTCGGCCGCCGCCTCCACTCCCTTCCCCTTCACCCTCGGTGTCGCCTCCGGCGAACCGGACGACGCCAGCGTGGTCCTCTGGACGCGTCTGGCTCCCACGCCGACCAACGCGGACGGCCAGGGCGGCATGCCCAACGCCGACGTCGCCGTCGACTGGCAGGTGTCGACCAACCAGAACTTCACCAGCCTCGTCAGCTCCGGCACGTTCACCGCCCGCTACGCACAGGCCCACGCGGTCCACGTACTGGCCGGCGGACTCGCCCCGGACTCCGAGTACTACTACCGCTTCCGGGCCCAGGGATTCATCTCCCCGGTGGGCCGGACCCGCACCGCGCCGGCTCCGAACACGGTCGGGCGCGACTTCACGATGGCCTTCGCCTCGTGCGCCCACTACGAGCAGGGCTACTACACCGCCTACCGGCGCATGGCCGACGACCGACCCGACCTGATCCTGCACCTGGGCGACTACATCTACGAGGGCGGCGCCACCTCCGGCGCCGTGCGCCAGCACCTCGGCAGCGAGATCGTGTCGCTGGCCGACTACCGCCGCCGCTACGCGCTCTACCGCAGCGACCCCGACCTGCAGGCCGCGCACGCGATCGCGCCGTGGCTGGTCGTGCCGGACGACCACGAGGTGGAGAACAACTACGCCAACATGGTCCGCGCCGACAGCAGCCCCGCGCTGACGGCGGCCCAGTGGACCGCGCGCCGCACCGCCGCGTACCAGGCCTACTTCGAGAACATGCCGCTGCGGGCCGCCGCGACCCCCTCCGGCAACAGCATCCAGCTCTACCGCCGGGTCCGCTGGGGCACCCTCGCCACGTTCCACATGCTCGACACCCGCCAGTTCCGCGACGACCAGGCCTGCGGCGACGGGACGAAGGTCTGCGCCGACGCCGATCTGCCGTCCCGTTCGATCACCGGCCCGGCCCAGGAGGCATGGCTGCTCGACGGGCTCGGACAGCACCTGAGCACCTGGGACCTCATCGGCCAGCAGGTCTTCTTCGCCCGCAACGTGAACTCGGCGGGCGCGATGAACATGGACGCCTGGGACGGGTACCGGGGCAGCCGGGCGCGGATCCAGCAGGGCATCATCGACCGCGGCGTACGCAACCCGGTCGTCCTCACCGGTGACGTGCACGCGTCGTGGGGCAACGACCTCAAGGCCGACTACGCCAACCCGTCGTCGGCGACGATCGGCTCCGAGCTGGTCTGCACCTCCATCACCAGCACCGGCAACGGAACCGCCACCACGGCGATCCCCAACGGATCCCTCAACCCGCACCTGCGCTTCTACTCCAACCGGCGCGGCTACGTCCGCACGCACATCACCCGGTCGCAGCTCACAGCCGACTTCCGGTCGGTGGCGACGGTGACCGAACACGGCGCGGCGGCGACGACCGCGCGGACCTTTGTCATTCACGACGGACAGCCGGGGTTGGCCGATGCGTAAGCTCTCCGTACTGGGCGCGACCGTTGCCGGCTTCGCCGCGGTCCTCGCCATGATCTCCCCGGCCTCGGCGGCCGGGCCCTCGTCCTGGGCGACCGCGAACAGCGACTCCGCCGGTGACCAGGACACCTCCTCGATCGCCGCCAACCGCCTCGGCGACACCGCGGTGGTCTGGGAGGACGACCGCGACTCGGCCACCCCGGGCGACAACGCCCACAGCGACGTGTGGGTGCGGATGTACCGCAACGGCGTCTCGGCGTACGAGAAGAAGCTCTCGGCCGGCGGCACCTCGGGCGTGGCCTGGCGGCATCTCCAGCCCGACGTGGGCATCGACGACCGGGGCAACACAGTTGTCGTGTGGGCGGAGGACCCGGACGGCAACGGGTTCTACAACATCACCTACCGAGTCCTCTCCCCGGCCGGCGCGCTCCTCGGCTCCGGCCAGGCCAACGCGAGCGCCGACGGCCAGCAGATCCATCCGCGCGTCGCGGTCGATCCGGACGGCGCGCCCAACAGCACCACGGCGGTCGCGTTCTCCGTGGTGTGGGAGGACATCCAGGGCACCGCGGCGGCGACGGTGAAGGCGGCGGGGTTCACCGGAACCACGACCAAGGCCTACGAGGTGACGGTCAACGCGACCGGCGGCGCGCACCACAACCCCGACATCGCGACGTCCGCCTCGGGCGACGCCGTCGTCGTCTGGGACGAGGACACCGACAACAACGGCGCCTACCAGATCGGCCTGGTGAAGCTGGCCAAGGCCAACGGGGCGGTCACCCTCAGCCGCCGCAGTGCCAACAGCATCGCCGACGGGCAGCAGCAGCGTCCGGCCGTGGCCGCGAACTTCAACGGCGACTTCGCCGTGGCGTGGGAGTCCGACCACACCGGGACCCGTGGCATCTGGGCCCGGTCGTTCACCGCGACCGGCACGGCCGGCTCGGCCGAGGTCGAGGTGTCCAGCGGTGCCGGAGCGGGCAACCCCACCGTCGGCATCGACGACCAGCGCGACGCCGTGGTCGGCTGGAGCGTCGCCGGCACCGATCCGGCGGTCTGGGCCCGGGGCCTCAACCCCGACGGCACCTCCGCCGGCCGGTTGCCGGCCCAGTCCGTCAGCCAGGTCACGACCGGCCGGCAGGAGCAGCTCGCGCTGGCCTCCTCCCCGTTCGGCACACTCTCCATGGCGTACACCGACGACAACGACGGCAACACCTTCGACCAGGTCCTGCTGAGCCTGGGGGCGACCAACTCGGACTGGTGACGTCCCCTCGATCCGCGGACGTCCACCGGGCCACCCCGTGGGGAGATCCGGCAGTCGATTCTGTCGGAACACCTCCGCGAGGTGGCCCGGAACCGGGTGGCGTCCGTGAGGAAACGCGGTGACTCACAGGCCCGAGACCACGGGCGCCGTGCTCATCTCTCGAAGGTGCCGTACATCGTGGCCCGCGCGATGGCGTGGGTGAACAGGAGGAAGTCCATCAGCGCAGGGGACGTCGCCTCGGACACGTCCAGCTCGTCCACGCCGACGGCATGGACGACCAGGAAGTACCGGTCGGGGCCGTTGCCCGGCGGCGTGGCCGGACCCAGGTACCTGCGGTGGCCGGCGTCGTTGCGAAGTGTCACCGCACCCCCGGGAAGGTCCCTCCCGTCTCCGGCCCCGGCCGGAAGGTCGGTCACGGAAGCCGGGAGGTTGGCCACCGCCCAGTGCCAGAAGCCCGAGGCGGTGGGTACGTCCGGATCGAACATCGCCACTGTGAAGCTTCGCGTCTCGTCGGGGAATCCGGTCCAGCTCAGCTGTGGTGAGATGTCCGACCCACCCGCTCCCAGAATGCCGCTGGCCTGCTCGAGGGCCAGTTGACCACCGTGGGCGACGGACTCCGAGTTCACCGCGAAGTCCGGGATCTGCGGCATGAAGTCGTAGGGACCGTAGGGCTTGATCATGGTGAGCCTCCGCATCCACGCCCGGCCCGGTCCTGCCCCCGATCAACGCTACGACCGCTATTGCCAGTTGGCAATTTGTCCTGATGTATTGACTTTACGGCGCCCCTGCGGCTGTTGGCGTCAGTGCCACGACGATGTCGCCGTGCCGGTCGCCGGGCGAGGCGAGCAGCCAGGGCCGGCGGATCATCGCCACCACTACGGCGTCGATGGGGCGTAGACCGCGACTGCCCGGCCACCCGGCCCGGCACAGCACCGTGGGCCCCGCTCGCCACCACCGTGGGCCGTGCAGAGCGAACCACGGCGAGAACCGGTCGTGACCGGATCCCGATTCGCCGGCCGTCGGCGGTGCCGTGCCACGCTCCGTCCGGGATGCGTCGTGGCGGCGGACGCAGGAACCTGGAGGTAGGTAGGGGGCGGCTGCGGTGGTCTGCGACGAAACCCGAGCCCGTCACGCTGCGCGGCACGTAACCCGTACTTGTCGGCGAAAGCGAGGCAGCGCCATGCAGATGCAAGCAGCTCGGATGCACGGATACAAGGAGCCCCTTCGAATCGAAGACGTCCCCATGCCCGACCCGGCGCCGGACGAGATCCTGCTGAAGGTCGCCGCGACGGGCATGTGCCGCAGTGACTACCAGCTCCTCGACGGTTACTTCGAGGTACCGTTCCCCGTTGAGCTCCCTTACATCCCCGGCCACGAGGTCACCGGCCGGGTGGCCGGTATGGGCAGCGCGGTACCGAAGTCGGTGGGGTACTCCGAGGGCGACATGGTCGTGGTCAACCCCAGCTGGGGCGACGGCACATGCCGCCAGTGCCGGGAGGGCAACGAACAGCTGTGCAGCGGCAACGGCAGGTGGGTGGGCTTCGGGCCCCCCGGAGGCTTCGCCGAGTACATGGCCGTGGAAGGCCGCCACGCGATCCCCGTCTCGGAGAACGCGGCGAAGACGCCCGAGGTCCTCGCCCCGATGACCGACGCGGGCATGACCCCGTACCGCGGAATGCGCAAGCTCCGGGACACCGGCAAGCTCGGTCCGGGCCGCACCGTGGCCGTCACGGGCATCGGAGGCCTGGGCAGCTACGCGGTCCAGTACGCCAAGCTGCTCGGCGGCGGAGCGACCGTGGTGGCGCTGGCACGCAAGGACAACAAGCTAGACGTGGCGAAGGAGAACGGGGCCGACCACGGGATCAACGTCCGCGACAAGTCCACCGAGGCCATCCAGGACGAACTGGAGCAGCTCACCGGCCGCAGGACGATCGACGCCATCCTGGACTGCGTCGGCAGCAACGCGTCCATCTCCATGGGCTTCGACCTGCTGGGCCCCGAGGGTGTGCTGGCGGCGGTCGGCCTCATGAGCCACCACGTCGAGCACAAGCAGTTCCCGTTCGTGGGGACGGAGCTGACCTACCTCGGTTCCTTCTGGGGCAACCACCTGGACCTGGTCGAGGTGCTCTCCCTGGCCGAAGCGGGCCTCGTCAAGCACAACGTCACCAAGGTCGGACTCGAGGACATCAACGACAACCTGGAGGCCCTGGGCCGCGGCGACGTCGTCGGGCGCATGGTCATCGTCTTCGACTGACGGTCCGAGCGTTCGTGCTGAGTGAATGGTTGATACAGCACAGGGCACCCCTCAGCGCCGCCTGCCGCACACGGCAGAAGGTGGACGCAGTGCAAACTGGATTGCATGAACGCAGAAGCACAGGCCCCGATACGTCAAGTCTGGTCCACGGCGAATGTGGACTCTGTCGATGCGTTCCGTTACTGGTCGGATGTCATCTGTGATGCCTGCTCTGTTCGTCTCGCCGCCAGGACTTCGGGGAGAGCGCCGTTCGCAGGGCGGATCGAACGCAGCGTGGTGGACGGCCTGGGGTTGGCCATCGTGTCTTCAGGGCAGCAGGAAGTCTTCCGGACGAGGCGTCTGATCGCCCTCGACCAAGAAGACTTCGTACTGGCCTACATCCAGAGGGAAGGTGTCACACGCCTACGGCAGGACGGGCGCCTCGTTGCCCTGTCAACCGGTGGGATGGCCTTTCTTGACAGTTCCCGTCCCTACGCTCTCGATTCCGATGGCGCGTTCTCCCAGTTGGCCGTCCAGGTACCCCGATCATGGCTTCCCGGTCGGGTACTCACTGACGCGACGGCGGTCGAGCTCGGCAGTGCCGGGCCCGGCGGGCTCGTCGCCGACTTCTTGGTGGGTTTGCAGCGCCTCGACCCGGCAGTGGCCGTGACCATGGTCCCGCACGCACTGGGACTGCTCAATTACGCCCTGGAGTGGGCCGGTCAGGGCCGTATCGCGAAAGCCAGTGCCTCTGCCCTCACGCGCGAGCGGATTCACCGCTTCGTGCGACGTCATGCGTACGACCCGACTCTGGACGCCTCGGCCGTCGCGGCCGGCTGCGGTATCTCTCGCAGGACCCTGTTTCGCACGTTGTCCGCGGACGCGGAGACGCTCACCGAGCTGATCCGCAGGCTGCGGGTGACCCGTGCCCAACAAGTCCTGCGCACCACGCCGGAACGACCGCTCGCCGGCGTCGCCCGGGACTGCGGCTTCGGCAGTGTCGCGCAACTGCACCGTGCCTTCCGTGCCACCACCGGGACAACCCCCGGGGCCTACCGGAAGGCAAGCGACCAGCAGCCCGGTGTCCCCCGCCCGCACTCGGTGGAGCCGTTTCGGGCCCAATAGCCCGTCGCCATAGGACTCATAGTCCACCGGACGCCAAACCCGGCGTAAGAACGCGAGCCGCAGGATGGAGTGACTGAGTCCGCAGCCGCGGGCAAGGACGCCGTAGCGACGCACAAAGTCGAGCACGATGACCCGGCGTAGTTATTTGCATTGCGGCCTTGCGTGCGAGTCTCGAGGCACCTCCTTTCGCGCTGGTGGCAATGTGTGCCACAGGATATGACCGATCGTGCCAGCGGGCCGGTTTCGTGCGGCTGTCAACGGATTCATGGCTAGTCTGCGAACGTGAGCAAATACGTCATACAAGCCGGCCGGATGTTCAACGGGATGGCATGGTCCGGACCCTGCGCGCTGTTCGTTGAGAATGGCCGAATTTACAAGGTGGCCGGCGCCTATGAGATGCATAGCGACCCCTACGTATCAGAGGTTTTCGACTTCGGTGCCGATTCCTGTATCCTGCCGGGACTCATCGACACTCATATGCACTTGGCTCTCGACGCCAGCGCTGACCCGGTCACCGCACTGATCAAGACCGATGATGACGGGCTGCTGGAACAAATGCAGCGAGCGGCCGCCAGCGCCTTGTCCGCCGGCATCACATCCGTCCGCGACCTTGGCGACAGAGCTTTTCTGTCGGTCGTACTCGGAAAGGAGTTCGACGAGCATCCTGCCCTGGGCCCGCACATCGTCTCCGCCGGGCCGCCGCTGACCCCCGTTGGCGGGCATGGACACTTCTTGGGGGGCGAGGCCGAGGGAACCGACGCCTTGCGGACCGCCGTGCGGGAGCGCCGCAGGCAGGGATGCGGCGTGGTGAAGATCATGGCGAGCGGCGGCCACATGACACCGGGATCGAAGCCGATGTACGCCTCCCAGTACACCGCGGACGAACTGCGCACGGTCGTGGAGGAGGCACACAAGATCGGCCTGCCCGTGGCCGCGCACGCACACGGGAACGAGGCCATCCTCGACGCGGTCAATGCGGGCGTCGACACGCTCGAGCACGTCAGCTTCATGACGCCCGAGGGATTCGCCCCCGACGAGGAGGTGCTGGCCACGATCGCGCAGAGCGATGTGTTCGCCAGCATGACATTGGGGTTCGATCCGACCGTGCCTGCGCCGGCGGCTATTTCTGCACAGTTCGCGAAGATCTCCGCCGGCTACCGGGCGCTGCATGAGCGGGGCACGCGGGTGGTGGTGGGCACCGACGCCGGCGTAGCCCCCTTCAAGCCGCACAACGTCCTCCCCCATGCGGTTGCCGAGCTTCTCGCCCTCGGCTTCTCCTCCGAGGAGGCATTGTCCGCAGTCACCGCGCTGGCAGCCGAGGCGTCCGGTCTCGGCTCGCGCAAGGGGCACCTTCGTCCTGGATACGACGCCGACCTGCTCGTTGTCAGCGGCGACCCATCATCTGACGCGGCAGCACTGCTGGACGTCACGGCGGTATTCCGGTCCGGGGTCCGGGCGCGCTGACGCTCCCTGAGCGTCAAGCGGGTCGAGGACGATCGCAACACCTTCGCCTCGACCCGCGCGCTCCTGCTCCGGCGGGCGTGCGAGCCGGCACGTGGCGTGTGGCACCGACGCCGTCACCGTATGCGGCGCCGGCTCGGAGCCGACGGGGCTGGTCCGGCCGGGTGAGAGCGCCCGGTCTGACGATGCGACGACTGGTGCCGGCTCATAGGCTGCCGCCATGACCAGTATCCCGATTGCGATGCCTCACGACGCCTTCGCCCTGCTGATGGAAGGCAATCAGCGCTTCGTCACCGGGGCCCCCGAGCACCCCAATCAAGACGCGATCCGTCGCACCGAGATCGCCCCCGCCCAACAGCCCTTCGCAGTGCTGTTCGGATGCTCCGACTCGCGGCTGGCCGCCGAGATCATCTTCGACCGCGGCCTGGGTGACCTGTTCGTGGTCCGCACCGCAGGGCACGTCATGGGCGCGGAGGTGATCGGCAGCATCGAGTACGGCGTCGACGTACTGGGCTGTCCGCTGGTCGTGGTGCTCGGGCACGACTCGTGCGGCGCGGTGGGCGCCGCGTGCGCCGCGCTGGAGGACGGCGTGGTACCAGCCGGGTACGTCAGGGACGTCGTCGAGCGGGTCACCCCCAGTGTCCTGGCGGCACGGGCCGCAGGACGGACCGAGCCGGAGGAGATCCTCGCCGAGCACGTCAGGCACACCGTGGACCTGCTCCTGGACCGGTCGCGGTCACTCGCCGAGAGGGTCACCGCCGGACAGGCCGCCGTCGTGGGCCTGTGCTACCGGCTGGCCGACGGCAGCGCACAACTCGTCGCGTCCCGCGGCCTCGACGCCGCGGTCCCCGCAACGTCCTGAGCGGAACGGTCAGGCTGCCTGTGGCAGACACCTGCGCCCGGGGAACAACCGCTGCTCATGCGGATCGAGCAGGACCGTGCACGTAGGGGAACCGACGGAGTGCGCTGATCACCACGGCTTGCACACGCTCCAAGATCACGTCCGATGCACACCAAGATCGTTTCCCACTGGGCTGACCAATGGTGCTGGTCAGCCGAATTCGGGCCGTTCCGCGTCGCGCTGTCCGGGCCCAGGCGGAGCCTCGGCCAGGCAGTCCCACTGCCCCGTGCAGCCGCGCACCGCCCTCGCGGAGCGTCTGAGGCAGAGCGGAGGTGCGAGATGAACACCACCGTGAACGGGACCGCCGCCGCATGAGCGATGCGCGATCTCGTTCCAGGGACCCGGGACGGCGCGAGCCGCCGTTCCCTGTCAGGCACAGGCCGGTTCGGCAGCGCCGGAGGAGACGTTGAACCGATCGCACTGCAGGGCACCGGGGAAGGTGTGTGCGTACCCCTGGACGCACACAGCCGTCGTCCTTCCCCGGGCCCGGTCTTCGTCCGCCTTCCCGACCGGCCGGTGTGGTGACCGGCCCGGGGCGACGCGCGCTACTTCGGCATCAGGACGCTGTCGACGATGTAGACGGTGGCGTTGGCGGTGGAGACGTTGCCGCACACCACGTGTGCGGTGTCGTTGACGGTGTAGTCCTCGCCCGTGCCGGAGGTGGTGACCTTGCCCTTCTCCAGGGTCGCGAAGGAGCCGTTCGCCAGTTGGGCGGGCGCGAGCTTCTGTCCGACGACGTGGTAGGTCAGGATCTTGGTGAGGGTGGCCTTGTCGTTGAGGACCTTGTCGAGGTCGGCCTTGGGGATCTTCGCGAAGGCATCGTTGGTGGGCGCGAACACGGTGATGCCCTGGGCGTTGTTGAGGGTGTCCACCAGGCCGGCCTTCTGCACGGCCGCCACCAGAGTGGACAGGACCGGGTTGTTGGACGCGGCGGTCGCCACGGGGTCCTTGGCCATTCCGTCGAAGCTGCCGGCCCCGTCCTCGGGCACCGCGGAGCACGCGGCCCCGAAGGGCTTGTCCATGGCCATCGAGTCGCCGGGGTCCTGGCTTGCGAAGTCGTCGCCGGCGGCGCTGGACGGCACGGAGGTGGACGAGGTGTTGTCCTTGCTGTCGTCCCCGCATGCGGTGAGGGCGAGCGGCAGGAGGGTGGCCGCGGTCGCCGTGATGGCGGCGCGGCGCAGGCGCAGGGTGTTCATCAGGTTTCTCCTTGACTGTTTTCTGGTCATGAGTAGCGGCTCGGTACGGCGTGGTGCGGGTGCCGTCAAGTGGTCAGTCCACGGTGACCACCACCGAATGCCGTCCGCTGGCTCCGTCGGGGATGGTGCGGGCGCGCCGGTCGGTCTGGACCTGGCCGGTGCCGTCGGTGGCGCGGACGGTCAGGGTGTGGGTGCCGGGGGCGGCGTCCCAGGACCACGACCACAGGCGCCAGGTGTCCGGACTTGCCTGGGCAGCGAGGTCGGCGTCCTGCCAGGGCCCGTCGTCGACCCGTATTTCAACGCGGTCGATGCCACGGTGCTGAGCCCAGGCGATGCCGGCGACCATCACGGGCCCGGCCTCGGGGCGGGCGAATGGCCTGGGCGTGTCGATGCGGGCCTGGGTCTTGATCGGGGCCTCACGTGCCCAGTTCCGTTTCACCCAGTACGGGTCGTAGGCGTCGAAGGTGGTCAGTTCGATGTCCTGGATCCACTTGCACGCGGAGACGTATCCGTACAGGCCCGGAACGACCATGCGGACCGGGAAGCCGTGCGCCAGCGGCAAGGGTTCACCGTTCATGCCGACCGCGAGCATCGCGTCCCGGCCGTCCATGACGTCCTCCACCGGGGTACCGATGGTCATCCCGTCCACCGACCGGGACACCAGCTGATCCGCCAGGCCGCCTTGGGACGGGGGCCGTACCCCCGCCAAACGCAGCAGGTCGTGCAGACGTACCCCGATCCACCGGGCGTTGCCGACGTAGGGTCCGCCGACCTCGTTGGAGACGCAGGTCAGCGTGATGTCCCGCTCGATCAGATCCCGTCGCAGCAGATCTCGGAACGTCAGGTCCAGCTCGGTCGGTACACCCTTCCCGTGGACACGCAGCCGCCATCGCGTGGCGTCGACCTTCGGCACCACCAGCGCGGTGTCCACCCGGTAGAAGTCCTCGGTGGGCGTGATGAACGAACTGACCCCGGGAACGCGCAGTCCCGCCCCTCGCGGCACGGGGGCTGCGGGCGACGCAGGAACCGGCAATGTGACGGCCGCACGGGACGCCACCGCCTCCTCGCCACTGGAGGAAGCCAGACGGCGCCCGAGCGCACCGGCAGCAGTGGAAGCGGCTGCGGCCGCTGCCGCAGCCACCAGGAAACCCCGCCGGTCCCAGCCGGGAGCCTCCCCCGCATCCGGCCGGGGACCCGATGCGGCGGGCAGTCGCCCGATGAGGACGTACAGCAGCAGGGCCCCGGCCACCGCCCCTGCCACGGAAGGCAGCGCATCCAGCGCACCTCTGGTGTCGGGCCGGGTCAGTGCAGCCGCCGTACCGACGACACCGAACAGGAGGACGGCGAGCGCTCCCGACCCGCGGTGCCGAAGAGCCAGCAATCCCAGCACGACGGCCAGGGCGCCCAGGATGACGAGAATCCCCACCTGCAGCACCAATTTGTCGTCAGCGCCGAACGACCGGATCGCCCAGTCCTTCACCACCGCGGGAGTGCGGTCGATCGCCGCCCCGCCCACAGCGAGCACCGGCCCGGCCTGCGGCCGCACGACCGCGGCGACGACCTCCGCCACCGCAAGGGCCGCGAAGGCAGCCAGCAGGCCGGACACCGCGCCCAGTCCACCGCGTGTCAGTCGGTACTTGCTGAAGATCCTCACGTGAGGCATTCGCGGCCCGGACGGGCCAGGATTGGTGCATCACCCGAACGAGTGACGAGCTCGCGTCGACTCCGCCATCAGGTGCGGTGCCGACGCAAACCCGGTGCAGAACCGCTGCCTGTCCACAGTCCGCCGCGCCATGGGTGCCCAGTCGGGCCCCCGGCGAGGCGCGCTCACGCCGGCCACGGCACCCTCGGGCTGGTCGCGACCACCATCAGACGGCACTTGCGTAAGAGACGGAGCCGGCGAAGCCCTCGGGCGTCGGTTTCCCGGACGGGCGACGTCGCTGCGGCCGAGTGGGACGGACCGCTGCCGAGGCGGCCCGACCCGTCTCTGCAGCACGTGTCGATGCGCCGCCAACGAGGCGTCAATAGGCCGTCAGGATTGCCGGGAACCGGCAATGTGCGCCGGTCACCTGCCCAGCCACCATCGTCATGGCACCGACAACAGAGCCACTGCACGAAGCGGGGCGCCGCTGGCCGCGACCGACCGCACTGACCTCGACATCCTCCTGCGCATGGCCCGCGGCGACGAATCCACCCGAGGCGACCGTCTGACGCGCGCATTCCCTCCGGCGGAACTCGGCCGCATCCTCGCCGTGCTGCGCCTGCTCCTACGAGCCCAGCGCACCGTCCTGGGCAGTGAACCGCGCCCACATCGCGTCCGCGGCACGGTCCGACATCTCCCGCACCGAACCGCCCTTCCTGCTGCAGGGCTCCTACCGGAACATGAACAAACTGGCCGAGCGCATTCTCCCCCGCCATGAACGACGCCGAACTCGACGCCCTCATCGACGACCACTACCGCTCCGAAGCCCAGACCCTCACCAGCGCCGCCGAGGCCAACCTCCTCGAACTCGCCGAAATCCGCGGCACCCTCACCGGCGAACAAGCCACACGCTGGGAGGAAGTGAAAGCCGCGGTGTCGCGTGCCCTGCGCCCATGAGCAGGTGCACGAGGCGTTCCCGGTGAGCCGATGGTCAGCAGCACCGTCCGTCAGGGCGTCACGATCGCGAAGTCCGGGTCAGGCGTGGTGAGGTGACCGAACAGGTCGGCGAGCACGGTGGGGTCCCCCGTGACGGTGACGTCCGGCTGCGCGGCGAGGTCGCCCGGGGGCAGGGCGCCCAGCAGGAGCGCGCGCAGCGTCTGCTCGCGCAGGCTGAACGCCGCGTCGGGGACGGGTGCGGCCGCCCCGGTTGCGGGCAGGCGCGTGAGGACGCCGTTGTGCAGGTGGAGAACGACCGGGTCGCAGCCGTCGACGTTCCAGCGGACGGCGATATCTGCGTCCCAGCTGTGCGGGCCGTCGATCCGGATGGCGAGGGCGTCGAAGAGCTGGTCGAGGGTGAGGGCCGCCAGGATGTCGGGCGAGGCTGTGTCCGTGGGGGTGCCGACCGAGCCGTGGCGCAATTCCAGGGCGCCCATCAGGTAGAAGTTGCGCCAGGTACCGTTCTCGCTGCCGTAGCCGAGCTGTTCCAGAGCGTCCGCCTGCAACGTGCGGGCTTCGGCGTTGCCGGGCTCGGCGAACACCAAGTGGTCGACGACCTGCGCCACCCAGCGGAAGTCTCCGTCGGCGAAGGACTGCCTGGCCCTGCGCAGGACTTCGTCCGCGCCACCCATGAACTCCACGTACCTGCGCGCCGCCTCCACCGGCGGGTGCTCCCACAAGTGGGCCGGATTGCCGTCGAACCAGCCCAGGTAACGCTGGTAGACGGCCTTGACGTTGTGGCTCACCGACCCGTAGTAGCCGTGCGCGTGCCAGGCCCGTTCCAGGGCCGGGGGCAGCTCCATCCGCTCGGCGATCTCCAGGGGGGTCAATCCCTCGTTGACCATGCGCAGGGTCTGGTCGTGCAGGTAGCCGTAGAGGTCCCGCTGCTCGGCCAGGTACCGCACCAGGCGCTCGCGGCCCCAGGTCGGCCAGTGGTGCGAGGCGAACGCCACGTCGCACGAACCGGCGAACAGGTCGATCGCCTCGGTGAGGTAGGCCGCCCAGACCCGCGGGTCGCGGACCTCGGCGCCGCGCAGCGTCAGCAGGTTGTGGAGGTTGTGCGTGGCGTTCTCCGCCATGCACAGCGTCGTATGACCGGGGAAGTGGATGTTCATCTCGGCCGGCGCCTCCGTGCCCGGAGTGAGCTGGAAGACCATGCGGATGCCGTCGACGGTCTCCTCCTGCCCGGTGCGGGTGATGTCCACGGTGGGCGGGACCAGCCCGGCCGCGCCAGTGGACGTGGTCAGCCCCAGCCCGGCGCCGATCTGCCCCCGCGGACCCTTGGGCAGCGCCGCGCCGTACATGTACGCGGCCCGGCGGCCCATGGCGGTGCCCGCGTACACGTTCTCGCTGATCGCGTGCTCCAGAAAGCCGTGGGGTGCCAGCACCGGCACACCACCGCTGACCTCCTCGTCGGTCACCACGCCCCGCGCGCCGCCGAAGTGGTCGATGTGGCTGTGGGTGTACAGCACGCCCGTCACCGGCCGGTCGCCGCGATGCGCGCGGTACAGGGCCAGGGCCGCGGCCGCGGTCTCGGCCGAGATCAGGGGGTCGATCACCAGGACCCCGCGTTCGCCCTCGACCAGGGTCATGTTCGACAGGTCGAACCCGCGGACCTGGTAGATCCCTTCGGTCACCTCGAACAGGCCGTGGTCGGCGCAGAGCCGGCTCTGCCGCCACAGGCTCGGGTTGACGGTGTCCGGGCATTCTCCGCCGAGGAAACCGTACGCCTCGAGATCCCACACCGTGCGACCGTCGGCGTCCTTGACCAGGTTGTCCTCGCCGGTACCGATGAACCCGCGGCGCGCGTCCTCGAAGTCCTGCGTGTCGACGAAGGGGAACCGTGACATCAACGCAGCGTTCGCCTCGGCAACGGCTCGCTGGGCGGGACCAGGTTCGGCGTGCTTCAGCATCACGATCTCCTACACGGAAGGGGGGGCCTCGGCCCCGGCCACCCCGGCCGGCACCGCCGCGTCAAGCCTCATCCAGACCGCCCGCTTCCACGAGTGGACCTGCTCCGTTGGTGGCACAGCATACGGCCGCGCACCTCACCCATGTGGGTCTGCCGGGTGGCGAGAGCGGAAGCCCTTTTGAAGCTGTCGCCAAGATTGCGAAGGCCGTCGTCCACGCCGAATCGGCATGGCCGCGACTGCGTGGCCGGGGCCGGCAGGCGTAGCCCTTTGGCGGGACCCGGCGCGCGTCGTTCTCCTCGGGCTCGGATGGCTGCGGCACGCTGAGGGGCATGAGCATCGCGGCGCAGCCACCAACGGCGTCCCCGACCCGCGGCATGGTCAGTGTTCCAGGCGGAACCTTCCTGATGGGGTCTACCGACTTCTATCCCGAGGAACAGCCCGTGCACCCGGTGGTGGTGGACGGCTTCCGGATGGACGCCCATCCTGTCACCGTCGCTGCCTTCCGCCGGTTCGTGAAGGACACCGGATATGTGACGCTCGCAGAACGTGAGCTCGACGCGGCGGACTTCCCTCAGGCCGACCCCGCTGCGCTGGTTCCCGGGGCACTGGTGTTCCGCATGACGCCCGGGCCGGTGGACCTCGACGACTGGCGACAGTGGTGGTTCTACGCTCCCGGTGCCTGCTGGCGGCGCCCCTTGGGCGTCGGCAGCACGCTCAACGGCCGCGAGCTGCATCCGGTCACTCAGGTCGCCTACGAGGACGCCACCGCCTACGCCGCCTGGGCCGGCAAACGGCTGCCCACGGAGGCGGAATGGGAGTTCGCCGCTCGTGGGGGTCTTGACGCAGCGGTGTTCCCCTGGGGCGATGAGTTCGCTCCCAAGGGCCGGCGCATGGCCAACACCTGGCACGGCGCCTTCCCTTGGCAGTACTCGCCGGCCGCGAAGGCACGTTCGGTTCCGGGCACCAGCCCGGTTCGTACCTACGCGCCCAACGGCTACGGCCTGCACGACATGGTCGGCAACGTCTGGGAGTGGACGAGCGACCACTTCGGCGCCCGCCATCGCGAGCCGGCCCCAGGAGCCTGCTGTGTCCCGCGCAACCCATCGGTGGATCACCCGGTCGAGACCGCGGTCGATGCCGGGCGCTTCGCCCGCCGGGTCATCAAGGGCGGCTCGTACCTGTGCGCTCCCAACTACTGCCTGCGCTACCGACCCGCCGCCCGCCAGGGCCAGTCCGAGGACACCGCGACCTGCCATATGGGGTTCCGCTGTGTGCTGAGCTGATCACATCTCGGGATCCGGGACGGCGCCCCGGATCCCGGCATGTCCCCGACCCGCAGCCCAAGGAGCCGCTCGTGTGTCATCCGCCGCTCCCGTCCTGGTACGACGGGCAGACCCGCACGGCTTTGCTCCGTTTCGTGGAGGAGGTGACCACGCCGGGGGAGCACTTCCTCGAGCCACCCGACCGGATCGCCGTCTTCGACAACGACGGCACGCTGTGGCCGGAGCAGCCGATGCCCATCCAGGTGTACTACCTCACCGAGCGATGGCGGCAGATGGTCCTGTCCGATCCCTCCCTGGCGGATCGTGAACCGTACGCTTCGGCGGTTTCCGGCGATCCGGCGTGGATCGCGTCGGTGGTCAGGGACCATTACGCCGGGGACGACACCCGGCTGCCGGCCCTGGCCGAGGCGGTGATCGCCACCCAGCGGGACCTGGACACGGACACGGTGGCCGCGATGGTGCGGGAGTTCTTCCGGACCGGGCAGCACCCCGTGCTGCGGCGTCCGTATCGGGCCTGCGCGTACCAACCCATGCTGGAACTCCTCGCCTACCTGCGGGAAAACGGGTTCGCCACCGTGATCGCCTCCGGCGGCGGGCGGGACTTCATGCGGGTCGTCGCTCACGGCATGTACGGCGTGTCCCCGGAGCAGGTCATCGGTTCCACGGCCGATACGCGCTGGTCCGCCGACAGGCGTTCCGTGGTCTACGGGGACGGTATCAGCGTGCTGGACGACGGCCCGGAGAAGCCCGCGCGCATCTGGGGCCGCCTGGGCCGCCGCCCGGTACTGGCCTGCGGCAACTCCAACGGCGACATCGAGATGCTCACCTATGCCGCGTCCGCGCCGCGCGGACTGGCCGTCCTGGTCCACCACGATGACGGCACCCGTGACGACCCCCCGTACGACGCGGGCGCGGAGCGGGCTCTGGCCAAGGCCTCGAAGCACGCGTGGCTGACCGCCAGCGTCAAGGACGACTGGGCCCGCGTCTTCCCCGACGCCTCCTGACCTGCCACAGGGAACGCGGCCTGCGACCCTGCCGCACCGGCAGTTCTCGTCAGCCGCTGGAGGACTGGGGGCCCTGGTTCACGGGACCGGCAGCGTTTGTGCACGGCCTCGGGAGTCACTGCTGGAGCGGAAGATGTTCGCATTGTCGAGAAACTACGGACGCACCGGGGTGCACACGGTCACCTGAACGGCCCCGTCCCGGTGCGCCTCCGGGACGGGGTTTTTACTGTCGGTGCATGTCGACCTCCCCCGCTGAAGCCCTTGCGCTCCCGGTCGCCGGAGGCCGGATGACCGCCGACTACCTGCGGACGACGGGCCGCCTCGCCTACCTGTGGGGCTGGCCGCTGGTGAACATGCACAACCGGCTCGCGATCATGCAGAAGGTGCCCGCTCCTGGGCTGCTGGGCGGCATCGTGCCGGCAGGGCCGCCCGGGGCCTTGGGGATGTTGCACGACTACATCGACCCGGGTGAGCGCGTGGTGGCCTGCCCGAATCAGGACGTCGCCTACGGGCTCGGCATCCTGGACGCCCACCGGGGCCCGTCGGTGGTCCAGGTACCGGACTTCGGGGGCCGGTTCTGGGTGTACCAGGTCGTCGACCAGCGCACCGAGTCGTTCGCGCACCTCGGCGCCATGTACGGCACCGGGCCCGGCTGCTATTTGTTGGCTCCGGCCGCCTGGGACGGCCCGGTGCCCGACGGTATCGCGGAGGTGTTCCGGTTCGACACCCGTATCGCCGCGTGCATCCCCCGGGTCTTCATGAACGACAGCGACGATGACCGCGCCGCCGTCCAGCCGCTCCTCAACCGGATCATGGCCTACCCCCTCGCCGAGTTCACCGGGAAGGCACGCACCACCGACTGGTCGCAGGCACCGTCCTACCCGGCCGGCGACGCCACCGGCAGTGAGCAGGAGACGCGGTGGGTCGACCCGACCGTTTTCTTCGACGTCCTGCCCACCATCCTGGACGAGGTACCGGCACGCCCAGGCGAGGAGGCCCTGCACGCCCTCGTGCGGTCCGTCCTCAGCGAGGCGGCTCGCGACCCAGCTGCCGCGGACGTGCTGCGTGAGACCGCGATCGACGCCGAGGCGACCCTGATGCGGGAGCTCTTCGAGTTCCGCAACATCGGCATTCCGCTGGACCACCACTGGAGCACCCAGCGCAACGGAGCCGCGTTCGGTGGTGACTACCTCTCACGCGCCGCGATGGCCCGAGCCAACATCTTCGTCAACCTGCCTACCGAGACCGCGTACTTCTACCAGGACCTCGACAAGGACGGCGAGCGCCTGACCGGAGACCACACCTACACCCTCACCTTCCCCAAGGGCGCGCTGCCGCCGGTGCAGGGGTTCTGGTCCGTCACCCTTTACAACCAGCACCACTTCTTCCACCCCAACGACCTGGGGCGCTACTCGTTGGGCACCAAGAACAAGACCCTGTGCCGCAACGCTGACGGCTCTCTGACCCTGCACGCCGGCGTCCGTCCGCCCGCCGACGACCGCGACCTGCCCAACTGGCTCCCCGCCCCTGACGGCCCCTTCTCCCTTTACCTGCGTGCCTACTGGCCCGATTCCACGGCGCTCGATGGCACATGGCGGCCCCCCGCCGTCACCAGGACCGCGGCCTGACGGGGAGAGCCGCCGAGCGGCAGAAGGAGGAGGGACGGGGATCGGCCGCGATGGGTGCCTATCCGGCGGTCGAGAAGGCCACCTCGGGGGCGGACGGATCGTCCGGACCTGATCGAGGCTCACTGGCCGTCGGAGGTTCCGCGACCGTGAACGGGCAGGCCGGTTCTGGCGGTTCCGCCACGACGACCGGTGGACTCCAGGAGCAGGCCAGGCAGCCGCCGACCAGGCCGGCGAGCATCCCGAGAAGCAGGCCCCCGAAGTTCGCCACGGGCAAGGAGATGACTGCCAGCAGCAGGGTGGCGATGCCCGCGAACGTACGGTGATGCGGCTGGTACCAGAGGGACAGACCGAGGACGATCAGGAGGACCCCGATGAGCAGCGACCCGGCGCCGGACGTGGTCGAGAGGGAGAGCGGCACGCTGCCCAGGTCGAGGTTCGCGTAGGGCCAGTACAGGATCGGCAATCCGGCCCCGAAGGTGACCAGCCCCGCCCAGAAGGGACGCCGGCCGCGCCAGGTCCCGAACCTGCCTCGAATCCGTGCGGCTGCGACGCGCCCCCTGATGTGTCTCCATGAGAGCTGGTCGATCAAGTGACGCGCCCGAAGACGTACTGCGCTCAGTGCAGGAGCGGAGAGCGGAGCGATCCCGGACCTGCGGACCCGTTTCCAGAGGGGAGTCAGAAGCATTCGTGGTGGCCTTGCTTGAGCTGCACGCTCAGGTCGGGGACGTTGAACGTGCCGGCGGAGATGGCGACCGCGGTCACACGTACGTCGGTCAGGGTGGCGCCGGCGGCTTGTTGCCCGAAGCCATCGGGGTCGAAGAAGCGCGAGTCCCTGTCGCCGGGATTGATCGGCCCCTTGGTGATGGCCCCTTGCGCGATACCGATGTCGATGTCGCTGAAGTCGGCGTTCCCGGCGAATTGGGCCGTCGAGTCGAGGAACATGTTCGTGGCTTCGGCCGGTCGTCGGTCACCGCCCGTGAGCCTCAGCGTGTACGGGCCCAGCACGGGAAGATCGAGGGCAAGGGACTGGCACAGGCCGCTGACCGACGCCTGCCTGGCTCCGGTGACCAGGACAGGCACGAGCTCGCCCTTCCTGGTAACGTCCACCATGCCGTAGATGCTCAGTCCGCGAGCGGTCAGCGAATTCGCAGCGACCTTGAATCTCTGGCCTGAGATGAAGAATGACGCGGCCAGCGCTCCCTGCGCCATGACGATACTGAGGGTCGCGCAGGCCAACACGCTGGGAACCATGAAGGCCGCGAAACGCTTCCACCGGGTTCTGCCAGCGGTGTGCATCATCCCGAATCTCCTTTGCCCACGAGGGAAACCGCACACGCACCGGTGCACGACACACGTCCGCCCTCACGTCCGGTGACCGTGCTCAGTTTCGGGGGCTCGGTGCCGGATCGCATCTCATGGAGCACCGTGCGGGTGACGCAGCCGCAAGGCCGATCCGGCGCTCCCGCGCCCCCTGGGCTGGTTCGACGGCGATCCGCCGGCGGCGCAGAGCAGGTGCCGGGCGCGGCATTCTTTCGGGCGAGGTGACCCCGGACAGCGGCGCCCAGGTCGCAGACCTTGACGGATCGGGAGGCGGTGCCGTGGCGGCCCGATCGCATCGCAGCCAGCCTGCACGAGGGCGAGTCGGGCGATGGCAACGCAGGCGCGCTCCTCGGGGTCGGCTTCCCGCGATGGCCCCATCGCGACAGGGACCACGGTGTGCCCTGTCCACGCCGGTCACTCGTACGGATGCCTGGGCCTCGCCGCGCGCCACGTCACAGGAAAGGCTGAACAGCGTCCGGCGGCCGTGGCGCGCGACCTGGCGTGCGCTCGACAGTGGAAGGCGACACGCATGGCTGAGAAATTTCGAGGCGTCGTGAATCTCGATGTCCGCGACTCCGTCCCGGACTGGTCGCCCTACGCGCAACCCAAGGCGGATGACGGCTCGCCCAACGTGGTGTACATCGTGCTCGACGACGTCGGGTTCGGTGCCATGAGCTGCTACGGCGGCCCGGTCGAGACGCCGAACATCGACCGGATCGCCGCCAACGGACTGCGCTACAGCCAGTGGCACACCACCGCGCTGTGCTCCCCGACCCGCTCCGCCCTGCTCACCGGCCGCAACCACACCACCAATGGCATGGCCTGCATCAGCGAGGCAGCCATCGGCTTCCCGAACGCCAACGGTCACATTCCTCCGCAGTGCGCCACCCTCGCCGAGGTCCTGGTCGAGAAGGGCTACAGCACGTCACTCGTCGGCAAATGGCACCTGTGCCCCGAGGACGAGATGAACCTCGCCTCGACGAAGCGCAACTGGCCCGTCGGGCGCGGATTCGAACGCTTCTACGGCTTCCTCGGGGCCGAAACCAACCAGTGGTACCCGGACCTCGTCCACGACAACCATCCGGTCGAGCAGCCGGCCACCCCGGAGGAGGGCTACCACTTCAGCGTCGACATCACCGACAAGGCCATCCAATACATCGACGACGTCAAGGCCATCGCCCCCGAACGCCCGGTCTTCCTGTACTACGCGCCCGGCTGCGCGCACGCCCCGCACCACGCGCCGAAGGAGTGGATCGAACGGTACCGGGGCACGTTCGACGCCGGCTACGAGGCGATGCGCGAGCAGACCCTGGCCCGGCAGAAGGAACTGGGCCTGGTACCGCAGAACACGGAGCTGCCGCCGGTCAACCCGATCGGCACTCCGCAGAACCGGACCGGCCCCGCGGGTGAGCCGTTCCCCGAACTGGACTACACCCGTCCCTGGGCCGAACTCAACGAGGACGAACGCCGGTTGTTCGCGCGGATGGCGGAGACCTACGCCGGGTTCCTCTCGCACTGCGACGACCAGATCGGCCGCCTGCTCACCTACCTGGAAGAGACCGAACAACTGGACAACACCATCATCGTGCTGGTCTCCGACAACGGAGCCAGCGGCGAGGGCGGTCCGAACGGCTCGGTCAACGAGAACAGGATCTTCAACAGCGTCGCCGACGACCTGGCCGAAAACCTCGCCCTGGTCGACGAGATCGGGGGAGTCAAAACCTACAACCACTACCCGAACGGCTGGGCGATGGCCTTCAACGCCCCGTTCAAGATGTGGAAGCGCTACTCCTTCAACGGCGGTACCTGCGACCCCTGCATCGTGTCGTGGCCGGCGGGCATCTCCGCGCGCGGTGAGATCCGCGACCAATACCACCACGCGATCGACATCGTCCCCACCGTGCTCGACTGCCTCGGCCTCGAGTTGCCCGACACCGTCAAGGGCCACCACCAGATCCCGTTGCAGGGGGTGAGCATGCGCTACAGCTTCGACGCCGCCACCATCCCCACGGCCAAGAGCACGCAGTTCTACTCCATGCTCGGCACCCGCGGCATCTGGCACCAGGGCTGGAAAGCCGTCACCACGCATCCGGCCATCAGCGGCTGGGGCAACTTCCCGCAGGACACCTGGGAGCTCTACCACGCCGAAGTGGACCGGGCGGAGCTGCACGATCTCGCCGAGCAGGAGCCGCAGAAACTCAACGAGCTGGTCGCCCTGTGGTTCCATGAAGCAGGCGTCAACCAGGCGTTCCCGTTGGACGACCGCTCCGCCGTGGAGATCCTCACCACCCCCCGCCCGCAGATCGCGCCGCCGCGCAACAGGTACGTCTACCGGCCCGGCGGCTCGGAGGTGCCCGAGTCGGTGGCGGCCAACATCCGCAATCGTTCCTACTCGATCGGCGCCCTGGTCGACCTTCCGGCCCGCGGGGCCGCCGGGGTGCTCTTCGCGCATGGTGGACGGTTCGGCGGACACGCCCTGTACGTCCGCGACAACAGGCTCCACTACGTCTACAACTTCCTGGGCAGCGAGCATCAGCTGATCACCGCGGCTGAAGACCTCCCCACAGGTGAGCGGCTCATCCTGGCCGCATCGTTCAAGAAGGACGGCGAGGTCTCACCCGGTGTCGCCACCGGCACCCTCAGCCTCCACCACGGCGAACGCAAGGTGGGTGAGGGACGGATCAAGACCCAGCCCGGCAAGTTCACCATTGCCGGTGAGGGACTCAATGTCGGCCGGGACGGCGGCGAGCCCGTTACGGACCACTACCCTGGCGCCGCTCCCTGGACCTTCACCGGAGGCACGCTCCACCGCGTTGCGGTCGATGTCAGCGGAGAGCCATACGTGGACATCGAGCGTGAGGCCCTGGCCATGATGGCCCGCGAGTGAAGCCAGGACCCCATGCCCAGGGGCCGGTCGTCAGCGGCACAGCTCGTCCGGACCGGGCCGGATCACGTCGGTCGTGCGACCGCGAGCGCCCACTCGAAGGAATCCGGTCCGGTGACACGATCATGGGGACGACGGGGTGAAGGAGCGGCCGATCGTGCGGCGACTCTTCGCGGCGCTGGGCAAGCCGAAGCCCTCGGACGCGGGCGCAGGCCTGGTCACCGGGCTCTTCTCGATCCCGGAGGGCATGGCGTACGCGTCCATCGCGGGGTTCAACCCGATCGCGGGCCTGTATGCGGGAATCGTTCCCGGGATCGTGGGCGCGCTCACCGCACGTACCGTCCTCATGATCACCACGCTGACCAGCGCCATCGCACTGACCTCACAGAGCGTGCTGCAGGAGGCGGGGCTGGACCCGCGGGACCCGGGCAACATCGCCACGCTCACCCTGCTGGCGGGCCTCGTCATGCTGCTCATGGGCGTGCTGCGGCTCGGTGTGGTGATGAGCTTCGTCTCCAACGCCGTGATGACCGGCTTCTCCACGGGAATCGCCCTGCAGATCATCACCGGTGTCCTCAAGGATGCGACCGGTTACCAGCCCCAGGGTCACAACCGTCTGTACCAACTGGGCGACTGGATCGCGCACATCGGGCATTGGCAGCTCGCAGCGACCCTCATCGGCATCGCCACTATCGTCGTATGGGGGCTCGCCCGGATGGTCCGCCGTCTGGAACCGGTCGCGCTGCTGGTGGCCATGATCGTGGTCAGCGTCGCAGTCGCCGTCCTCGGTACGGACGTCGAGCTCGTTCGCGACATCGCCCACATCCCCGCGGCCCTGCCCGGCTTCTCCGCCCCCGATCTCCCGGCCGTACCGCACCTGCTCGGGGGCGCCGTCGCCGTGGCCCTGGTCGCTCTGGCCCAGGCGGCGAGCATCGGCTTGTCCGTACCGAACCCGGACGGTTCACGTTCCTCCGCCAACGGCGACTTCGCCGCGCAGGGCCTGGCCAACCTGGCCGGCGGCCTCTTCCAGTCCCTTCCCTCCGGCGGCTCCCTGTCCCGCACCGGGGTGGCCGTCTCGGCAGGATCCCGCACCCGCTGGACGGGTGTCTTCGCCGGCGTACTGCTCGCACTGGTGGTCCTCACCTGCGCGCCCCTCGCCGAGCGCATCCCGATGCCAGTCATCGGCGGGCTGATCCTCGTGGTGGGCGCGGAACTGATCTGGGGCAAGCGCCACGACATCATGCTCGTGCTCCGGACATCGTGGCTGTCGTCCGCGGCAATGGTCGTGACCTTCCTCGCCACCACGCAACTGCCCCTCCAGCAGGCCATCGTGCTCGGCGCGGTGCTGTCCCTGCTCCTGTACTGCGTCCAGGCGGCCCGCCAGACCCGGTTCCGGGCCCTCACCCGTGACCCCCGGGGAGACTGGCACCTCGCCGATCCCCCGGAACGGCTCCCGCCCGGTGACGTCACCGTCCTCAACTACGACGGCACCAGCTTCTTCGCCGAACTCCCCCACATCGAACAGGCCCTCCCGCGCACCGACGACGCCCGCGACGCGGTCCTGATCCTCGTCCTGCGCGGAGCCCCGGACGTGCCTTCCTCCTCCATGGCCAAGGTGATCCGGCGCTACGCCCACGAACTGCACGATCGGGGCGGACGCCTGATCCTCGCGGGCGTCTCCCCCAGCCTGGAACGCGTCCTCCGGATGACGGGGATCGAGCGGGAGCTGGGGCCCGGAGGCGTCGTTCCCGCAGAGGGCGCCGTGTTCGCCCCTGTGAACCGCGCGATGGCAGACGCGCGCTCATGGATCGCAAGCCGGTCAGGCGGGGAAGCGCCGGGCGGGGACAACCGCGACGCCTCACCCGTCCCACCGACCTGACCACTGAGCCACGTCTTGGCGCCAGGTGAACGGCCCTTGCCGTCCTGCCGTTTCACCTCGCGGGCGGTTCCCATCCCGGACCGGCCCGTGCGAACCGGGGCTGAAGCCGCATTCCGCCAGCCGCTCACCCATCCCGTCCTCGCCCGGATCTCCGATTGTCGGAGTTTCACCCGCGGCGCCGTCGCCGACCGCCCTGGACGGCTGACATACGGCGCGCCTCCTCCCAAGATCTCCGCGGCCTCCCCTTCTGGGGCATACCGTGCTTCGCGTGCAATCTGGCAATGAACCGCAGACAGCCGGCTCGATCGGAAGGGTGGGCCGCTCCCTGCGGACACCCCGCGCGGCAGGTGCGGCAGGGATCCTGTTCGCCCTGCTTCTGGGCGTGACGATCGTTCTGCTGCACAGTGCCATCCCGGGCGGGCCGTCACACGGAACCGACTGGCTCACGAATTCCTGGAGCCGCAAGGCGGCCCGGGCGGAACTGACCGTGCTGCCCTTCGCCGGAATCATCTTCCTCTGGTTCATGGGAGCGGTCCGCAGCCACATCGGGGAAGCGGAGGACAAGTTCTTCGCGACGGTCTTCCTCGGCAGCGGCCTCCTGTTCGCAGCGACGCTCTTCGCGTTGGCCTCCGGCACTGGCAGCCTCCTCGCCCTGGCCGAATGGCGTGGGCCGGCACTCGACCCGCACGTGTGGGATCTCGGGCGTGCGTTCGCCCTCGACCTGCTCAGCGGCTACTGCATGCGCATGGCTGCCGTCTTCACGGCCTGCACGTCAACGATCGGGTTCCAACTGTCGGTCTTCCCACGGTGGATGACCTGGCTCGGTTACCTGACCGCGGTCCTTCTGCTCTTTGTCGCGCCTGTCTCCGGCTGGTTCCAGCTGACGTTCCCCCTGTGGGTGCTGCTCATCAGCATCCACATGATCAGGGTCAGCGGCCGCCGGAAGGGGACGACCCGAACAGCCCCTCCCCCGGAAACAACCCCTCCCCCGGAAGGTGGGATGACTGTCGGCGACGGCTGAACCGACGCATTCCTTGAAAAGGCTCAGTGATCGCACTGCCGACCGGACGGTGCACGCAACCCCACCGGGCAGACGACCCCACGACCACCTTCCGTTTCGAAGTGCAGGACCTGCCGTACGGCGGTGACCGTCCGCCAACTCCTCATGTGGTCCTCTCGTGTGCCGAGTCTGCGCTCGCACATGGGGGCGCTGGCGGCGATGTTGCTCGCGCCCGCTCAGCCGACCGAAACGTTCGCCTTGCGCGCGTCAGTCAGGGCTCGCTCTCTGAGGTCGCCGCCGAGCAACTGAAGCGTGGTGGCCGCCAGGATGTCATCCCTGCCGATGGTCCGCCCGTCCCCCTTGCGCGTTGACAGGGCCCGGTGGGAATCCTCGGGGAGCGGGGGTACGGCCGGTTCGCCCGACATCACCAGGGCGGCCGTACCGAAACGTCTGACCCCACCCTCGCGCACGACCTTGGCCGCGTCCCGGGCGAGATCCGTCAGGAACGCGCTCGCGATTCCGTCGAGGTCGCGGACCATCGCCGGCACGGCCGTCGCCCGCCGGCTCCGCAGCAGCTTCTTGACCCCGGCCTCGAACCTGTGGGCGCCGGCCACAGCACTCGGTTTGCGCGACCTGCTGCGCCTACGAGGAGGCACGATCACGCCCTCGGCGTCGTACAGGACACCGGTCAGGCCCCGGAACGTCGCGCTGTGGTCGTACCACGTGGTCCCCACCTCGAGCTCGACATCCCGGTCGATCGCCGAGAGGAGGTCCTCGGGGATCAGCTTCCTCCGGGCCCCCTCCCCCGCCGCTCTCCTCGCGCCGTCGATGATCTCCGTCAGCACGGTCCGCGTCACCGACGCGGCGGCCCACGCGGCCGGCCGAGAGACGTGCATCGGGGTCACGTCCCTGAACACCGCTCTGACGAGGGAAGGCTTGAACGGCGAGGGATCCCTCACCGAGGCGGTCTCGGTACCTCTGCGCTCAGGGCGGCGTGCGGGCAGTGTGGTCATCGGAAGGAACGCTCCCTGCTGTCGGAGTCATCAGGGACACACCTCATCATGCGGACCCGCTCTCTCCCCATCCCCCGTCGAAGCGGCCCCGGATCAAGGGCCTGACGGGCGCAGGTCCGCGCCGTCCGCCTGCCGACGTGGCGACCCTTCGCCCATTAGATGCCAGGTGTAATCTTTATATGGGTACAGGCCGCATTGCGGGCTGGGATGCACAGGACGCGCACGATCGGTGCACGGACGGACACCATCCGTGCACGTGCAGCCCGGCGAAGCAGAGGGGAAGGAATCAATGACCTCGATCTTGATCACGACGGCCAACGGCGCGACCGGCCGCCCGATGGTCGACTACCTCCTCAGGGCAGGCTTCGACGTGCGCGCCATGGTTCGCGCGGACGACGAGCGGGCTCAGCGGCTGCGCGACAAGGGCGCCGACGTCGTCTTCGGCGACCTGCTCGACCTCCGCGACGTTCGCAAGGCCATGGAGGGCGTCCAGCGCGCGTACTTCAACTACCCGATCGGCGACGGACTGGTGGAGGCAGCGGTGATGTTCGCCCAGGCCGCCAGGGAGGAGGACCTCGAGCTCATCGTGAGCATGTCGCACTTCCAGTCCCGGCCCCACGCACACAGCAAGGCCACGCAGAACCACTGGCTCTCCGAGCAGGTCTTCACATGGTGAGGGGTCCCCAACACCCACCTCAAGGGAGGGGTGGGGTCACGTTCTTCATGCAGTGACTCCTCCACCCCGTAAACGGGGTGGCTTCTCGCTAAGCCGGTTGGGCTTTGCGACGGACCAGCCCGGCCCGTAGTACGTTCAGGGCGCCCACCGTGTCAGCGTGCGCGGTGTGGCCGCACGAGACGCAGTGGAACTTCTCCTGTGTGGGCCGGTTCTCCGCGCTGGTGTGTCCGCATAGCGGGCACTGGCGCGAGGTGTTGCGGGGGTCCACGGCGATCACTTCCCGTCCGGCGCTTTCAGCCTTGGCGTGCAGGATCCTCAGGAACACCCCCCAACCGGCATCCGAGATCGAGCGGTTGAGCGCGGTCTTCGCCGCCGCGCCGCCTGGCAGGAACGCGCCCGGCTTGTCCGGGTCGGGCTTGGGCCTGGCGGTGCGGACCATGTTGCGGATCTTGAGATCTTCGTGCGCGATGAAGTCGTGCTCACGGACCAGCGTGAGGGCGGTCTTGTGTGCGTGGTCCAGCCGCTGGCGGCGCACCCTGCCATGCAGCTTGGCGACCTTCTCCACCGCGCGGCGGTGATTGGCCGTGCGATTGTCCCGGCGTACACGCGGGAACTTCGACAGGGCCTGCTGCGCGGCTTCGAGCTTCGCCGCGCCGGCACGGCCGTGGCGCGGGTTGGGAACGAATCCGCCGCCGGAGTCGGCGAGGAAGTTGGCTATGCCCAGGTCGATGCCGACCACACGGCCCGTCGCGGGCAGCGGCTCGGGCTGGTCCCGTTCGGCGGTCAGCACGACGAACCACTTACGGCCCTCGCGCTTGACGCTGACCGTCTTGACCTTGCCGACCACCGGCCGGTGCTGATGCACCTTTACGTGCCCGACGCCTTGGAAGCGGACGCGGGTGACCGGGTCGTGCGGCGTACTGCCCCAGCGGCAGCCGTCCCCGTCCTTGGGGAAGTCGACGTATCGAACCAGTTCACCCCTCGAAAGCGGGGGTACCCGGGGGTCTGAACAGCCTTGATGCGGCGGAAGAACGCGGCGAACGCCTTGTCCAGTCGGCGTAGGGTGGCCTGCTGCGAGGAGAACGACCAGCGGCCCTGACATTCCGAGTCGAACGCCCGGATGTCCTTAAGCTGCGCGGACTGCATGGCGTAACCGACGCTCGTCTGCGACACATGCTGGTAGGCGTCACGGCGCTCCTGTAACGCGCCGTTGTAGAGCGAGCAGTGATCCCACAACATCTCGGACAGGGCCTGGTCCTGACCGACGGTGGGCCGCATGAGGAACTTGTACGCACGGAACATAAGCCCACCCCCCTTCGGTGCGAGTCGATCCCGACTCTATCATTGGTTCATGTCACCACGCTGGGATTCAAACCCTGATTTGCGACGGGGTCGTCACGTCATTCACCACCTGCATGCACACTTGGTCTTTGTCACCACGTCCCGGCGGACTGTCTTCAACGACGCCATGCTGACGCGCTGCGAAGACATCATGCGGAAGGTGTGCGAGGACTTCGAGGCCGACCTGATCGAGTTCAACGGCGAAGAGGATCACGTACACCTGTTGGTGCACTACCCACCGAAGGTCGCACTTTCCCACCTGGTCAACTCCCTCAAAGGCGTCTCTTCGCGCCGCCTGCGACAGGAATACACCGACCAGCTCAACCAGGCGATCACGCACGGCCGCTTCTGGTCCGGCTCCTACTTCGCCGGCTCATGCGGCGGAGCGCCCCTCCAGATGGTCAGGGACTACATCGAGAACCAGAAGCAGCCCAACTGAACGCGGGCCACCGGCAGAGCGCTCCGAAGCGATGCTGCGGCGCTCCGTGCCGCAGCGCTCAGGATCGGATCCCCTCCCCACCTGAAGGCGGGGATTCCCTCCGAAGAACAGGGATGGCTGCTCTATCTCCGGGCTGATCCGCTACGGCCGGTACGTGATGCCCTTCGGCAAGGAGAGCCGCTTCGCCCCGATCGCCGGCCGCGACATCGCGCTGACCGCCGCCAGAATCCTCGCCTCGCCCGAAGAGCACGGTGGGCAGGTCTACGCACTCACCGGCCCTGTGGAGTACAGCCACGAGGAGCTCGCCGCCGAGGTCGGCCGGGTACTGGGCAAGGACCTTCCGTACGAGCAGGTCACCGCGGCCACCTTCCTCGAGATGCTCGGCATCGGACATGACATGGCGAAGCTCAAGCACTTCGAGGCCGTGAACCTCGACCAGCAGGAGGGCCTGCTCGCCGGCATCAGCGACACGGCGCCGCGCATCAACGGGCAGCCGCTCACGACGGTCGAGGAGTTCGTCAACGCACACCGCTCGGCCTTCGAGCTCGACTACGGCAAGCCGAGCACGTAGCCGGCCGGCGCGGGGCGGCTCCCACGCACCGGTGACGGCCACGAGGTCATCGGTGTTCCGGGTTCGGGAAGTCGGGGCGGCAGCCGGCGTCCCACTCGGCGCGCTGGTTGCCGTACACCGGAAACCCTCCTTCGCGTCGCAGCATGGCCGCCAGATGCAGGAGGTTGTAGGTCATGAACGTCGTGTTGCGGTTGGTGAAGTCGTTCTCCGGGCCGCCCGAGCCCGGGTCGAGGTACGAGGGGCCCGGTCCGGCCTCCCCGATCCACCCGGCGTCGGCCTGCGGCGGAATCGTGTAGCCGAGATGCTGGAGGCTGTAGAGGACGTTCATGGCGCAGTGCTTGATCCCGTCCTCGTTCCCGGTGATCAGGCAGCCGCCGACGCGTCCGTAATAGGCGTACTGTCCGGCGTCGTTGAGCAGGCTGGAGCAGCCGTAGAGCCGTTCGATGACGCGCTTCATCACCGAACTGTTGTCCCCCAGCCAGATGGGCCCGCACAGCACGAGGACGTCCGCGGCCAGGACGCGCTCGAACAGATCCGGCCAGGCGTCACTGGACCAGCCGTGTTCCCTCATGTCGGGCCAGACACCTGTCGCGATGTCGTGGTCGATCGCGCGGACCGTCTCCACCTGCACGCCGTGCCCGCGCATGATGCCCGCGCTCAGGTCGATGAGCCCGTCGGTGTTGCTGACCTCCGGCGAGGGCTTCAGCGTCGTGTTGACGAACATGGCGCGCAGTCCTTGGAACTGCGGCGCCTGCGCCGCGGGGGCGTCCGTCGGGTGGGCCGTCACCTGTTCCTCCCAGCGTGGGTCCTGTCCGGAGGACGCCCGGTGGGGAGTGGTGTCCTCTTCGAGGAGGCTCACCCACACACGGCGCGCGGGCAACCCGACGCCCGGGCGTACCCTCGCCGCTAGCGTGGTGGGTGCTCGTCGAGGATCCGCGCGACGGCTTCGGTGTCCTCGGCGTCGATCCTGGCCGCCTCCTGCAGGACCCGCTCGATGCTGGCCCGCGGGATGACCACGGCTCCCGCGGTGTCGGCGAAGATGTAGTCACCGGGAGTCACGCAGACACCTGCGATTTGCACCGCGACGCCGGCCGCGAACGGCATGATGGTGTCGCCGCCCCAGCGTGTCGCCTCGCCATGGCACCAGGTCGCGAACCCGTGGTCGCGCAGCTGGGCGAAGTCCCGCAGCCTGCCGTCCGCCAGCACTCCGGCCAGCCCGTGACGGACGACCCGGGACAGCTTCGTGCCGCCGCCGTGCGAGAGGTCCGGATAACCGCCGCTGGAGAGGACCAGGACCTTCCCGGCCGGGTCGTCACCGACCGCCTGGTCGAAGAGCTCGCCGAAGCCGGCGGCCGTCTGCGGCAGGTCGTCCCGGTACGGCAGGTAGGCGAGGGTGGCGGCCGGACCGAAGAGCGGCCTGGTGGGCTCGGGGCTGGACAGGGCGACGATGTGGGCGCGGTGGTTGTGGATGCGGCCCATCGCGTCCACCAGCGGCGCGCAACCGAGCCGTGCGGCCGCGGCCGCGTACTCGGCACCGTTGTCACTGCTCATGCGTCTCCTCCTGCCCCGCTCGCGATCTGTCCGCCGTTGCGGCGCGCCGGGTTCCGGGCGGGCCCCGGGCGGTTCGGGAGCGTCACGGGCGATCGCGGCCACTGGTTGTCCGGCCGGGGGACATCGCCGGGGGCCCGCAGCGCCGCGGGGGTCGCCGATGCCCCGTTCGGGTGGTCGCCGAGTGATACGTCCGTACTCACGAGTGCGCGCCTTCGCGGCAGCACGGTTCAGCCGATCCTAGGACGGAATCGGCTCGCCCGCCCGGGCTGCCGATCGTGGGCGTCCCCCTGGCGTGGGCGGAGCGCCGCTCAGGTCAGCTGGTTGCGTTCCAGCGAGAAGTAGGTCACCTGGTAGTGGCTGCTCTGGATGTGCGAGGGCAACTGCCGCACGTGATCGGCGCGGATGGTGGTGTAGACGTCGTGCCTGGTCATTCCCGGCGCGGGGGTGTAGGTGCCGGAGAAGGTCATCAGATCCTGTTCGCGGTGGCTGAAGGTGATGATGAAGCAGTATTCGACCAGGGTTTCTGCTGGGTGCGACATGGCCGCCTCTCGGTGGTGTGGGCTCGGCTCAGCGAGTACGACGTGCGGGTGATCCATCGGGTTGCGGTCGTCGCCGTTGCGTGCGCTCCGACGGGATGCAAGGCATGCAGGGATCCGACGCCTTCGACGATGTGACGGAGCAGCCGGGGCGCCCACCAGTGCTGTGGTCGCCGGGCGCAGTCCTACGTCTGCGCTCCTTGCCGTCCGCCGCGCTCCCGGTGCTCCCGTGCGCCGCTGCAGCTCCGTTGGGCTGGTCGCAGGCCGGGCGGCATGGTGGGGGCGGCTGGTTCCGGGGTCTGCGAGGTGGGGGTGTGGGTGGAAACCGCTGGCCCGTCCAGAGCGTCGGCGTTGGATCTACAAGCTGTGCGGTCGGGGGTCGATGCGGTGCTGGACGACTTCTTCGGCTCCCGCCCTCGCAGTGCCGAGACGGAAGCCGAGGGGACGTTCGCCCTCGCCGGGGACGTGAGCGACTTCGTCACCCGCGGCGGGAAGCGGCTTCGTCCCCTGCTGTGCGCGGTGGGCTGGCACGCCGGCGGGAAGACGACGATCTCCGACGTCGTGCTGCGGACGGCGGCATCGCTGGAGCTGTTCCATGCCTTCGCACTGATCCACGACGACATCATGGACCGCAGCGACCTGCGTCGCGGGGCGCCGACCGTGCACCGGGCCGTGGAGTCGCGCTACCCCGATCACCCGGCTCGCGAAGACGTGGGGACAGGGGCAGCCATCCTGGCGGGGAACCTGGCGCTGGTCTGGTCCGATGAGCTCCTGCACACGGCCGGCTTGTCTCCGGCTGAGCTGGCCGCGGTGCTGCCGGTGATCGACGTGATGCGCACGGAGATCGTCTACGGCCAGTACCTCGATCTGACCACCCGTGTGGACGCGCACGCCGGGGTCGAGTCGGCGCTGCGGGTCGCGCGCTACAAGACGGCGAAGTACACCTTCGAACGGCCCTTGCACGTGGGTGCCGCCCTGGCCGGAGCCGGGCAGGGACTGCGCGCGGCGTTGAGCGCCTTCGCGCTCCCGGCCGGGGAGTCCTTCCAGCTGCGTGACGACGTGCTGGGTGTCTTCGGCGCATCCGAGCAGACCGGGAAGCCGGTGCTGGACGATCTTCGTCAGGCCAAGCCGACGGTCCTGATGGCCTTGGGCTACCAGCGGGCGGACACCCGGCAGCGGCTCGTCCTGGACGCCCTCGTAGGCCGACCGGAACTCGACGAGCACGGGGCAGACCACGTTCGACGTGTCCTGCGGGAGACCGGGGCCTTGGGCGCCGTCGAAGACATGATCCGGTTGCGTCACCAGCAAGCGCTCCAAGCCCTGGATGACGCGGCCTTCCCCGCAGCCGCGGCCGACGCGGCCCGGCGGTTGGTGCACGGCGTCGCGGAGCGTACGGCATGACCAGGCGTCAACGCGTCAACGCGTCCCGGGCAGTGGAGGAGCGCACCGTGGCCGAGCACACCGCCGCCTCCGACCCGGATTCCCGCGATGTGGCCGGAGCCGGCCCGGACATCGTGATGCGACTGCCGGCGATGTACTTCCCCATGCCGTGGCGCTGCCATCCGGAGGTCGAGCTGCTCGAGGAGCAGGGCCTGGCCTTCATGGAGCGGCACGGCCTGTGCCTCGGTCCCGGACGCCGTGAACGGGTCGCGGGCACCAGGTCCGCGCTGTTCTTCGCGGGCAACTGCCCCGGTGCCGACACCGAGCGGCTCCAGATGGCCGTGGACTGGACGTACACGATGTTCGTGTTCGACGACTTCGCCTGCGACGAGGAATCCCCTGAGGATGCCTTCTCCTTCCTCGACCTGGCCGTGCGTGTCATCCGCACACTGGAGAGCCCGACCGCGCGCCTGCTGCCGCCGGAGAATCCCTTCGCCGGGCCGGTCGTAGAGCTGGCCGAGCGCCTGCACCGCCTGGCCTCTCCGACCCAGCGTCGCCGCCTGGTGGACGCACACCTCTCCTGGTACCTGGGCGTGGCGTGGGAACGCGCGGCCCGCCGGCAGCCTCTGATGCCCGGCATCAATGACTACCTCTACACCCGCCTCCTGTACGTCGCCGGATTCCCGACCCTCGCCTGGTTCCAGGTCAGCGAGGTGGACGACATCCCCGACCGGGAGATCAACGCCCCGGCCGTGCGCGCGCTCACCGAGATGGCCAGCATGGTCGCCGCGCTCGACGACGACCTGTTCTCCTACGGCAAGGAGCTGTGGTTCGCCGCCCGGCGGCCTGCCGAGACGGGACCCGTCCTGAATCTGGTCGGCCTCTACCTGGCCCAGCCCGGGTGCACCCAGCAGGACGCCCAGAGGCAGGCTGTCGCCTTGCGCGACCGCATCCTGGCCCGCTTCATCGAGGTTCGTGACATGGTCCAGCCGACCGCCTCCGAGCCGCTGCGCCGCTATCTGTCCAACCTGACCTGCCTCATCCGCGGCAACTACGAATGGGGCGTACGCGCAGGCCGCTACACCGATCCCGACGGCCGCCACCCCGGCGCCGTACGCGTGGCGACGAGCCCCGCCGCGGACGTTCCCAGCGCGACCGGCGCGCCCTCGGACATCCCTTGTATCGGCTGGTGGTGGCACGCGCTGCCCACCGACGCCTCGGCCCTCCACGAACGCGCCGACTGACCACCCGTACATGCGGCTTCGGAGCAAAAGATGAAGGACCTTCGTTCACTACCCTCCGCCCCCAACGGGCTTCCTCTGGTCGGTCACCTGCCGCAATTGCTGCGCGATCCGCTGGCGTTCCTGACCTCCCTGCCCGCCCACGGGGATCTGGTCCGCATCCGGCTGGGGCCGCTTGCCGTCGTCGTGCTCTGCGACGCGGAACTCACCCGTCAAGTCCTCATCAGTGACCGCGTCTTCGACAAGGGCGGCCCCGTCTACGATCGTGCGCGGGAAGTGGCGGGCAACGGGCTCCCCACCTGTCCGCACAGCGAGCATCGTCGGCAGCGCCGCCTGATCCAGCCGGCCTTCCACCCTGCCCGTCTCCACGCGTACGCGGAAACCATGACGGGCTGCATCGACGAGCGCACAGCCGGCTGGCACGCCGGACAAGTCCTTGAGATACCCACCGAGATGATGGCGATCGCCTCCAAAGCCGCGGCTGCCGCCTTCTTCTCCCGCACGCTTCCCTCAGCCGAGCTCGGCCGGATCCTCGACGACGTAACCACCCTCATCAACGGCATGGGCCGCCGTATGCTGATGATCCCCCCGCTGGACCGGCTCCCCACCCCACGCAACCGTTCCTACCTGCGGGCCCGAGCCCGCCTGCGCGACACCCTCGATCAGGTCATCGCCCAGCGACTCGCGGAGGGCACCGACCGGGGCGACCTGCTCTCGGCCCTGATCGCGGCCCGTGACCCCGAGGACGGCGGCCGCGGCATGGGCGCCGCAGAGATCAGCGACCAGACGATCGCCTTCTTCCTGGCCGGGACGGAGACCACGGCAGCCACCGTGGGCTGGGCACTGGACCTGCTGGCCGAGCATCCCGAGATCGAGCAGCGCGTCCACTCCGAAGTCGACACGGTCCTGGGCGGTACCGCGGCCACCCACGCACACTTGCCCCACCTGCCACTGACCGGACGCGTCATCACCGAAACCCTACGGCTGCGCCCGCCGGGCTGGTTCATCACCCGTGTGGTCTCCGCCGACACCGAACTGGCCGGGCATCGACTGCCGGCCGGCACCACCGTCGCCTACAGCGCCTACCTCATCCACCACGAGCCCGACCTCTACGACGACCCCGAGGCCTTCGATCCCGACCGCTGGGATCCCGCGCGCCCGCAGCCGCCCCGCCACGCCCTCATCCCCTTCGCAACAGGCGCCCGCAAATGCATCGGCGACACCTTCGCCACCACCGAGGCCACCCTCGCCCTCGCGACCATCACCGCCCGCTGGCGTCTGGAACACCTGCCCGGCCACAGCAGCCGCCCCGCCCTCGCCATGACCTTGCGGCCACGCGATCTCCGCATGCGGGCACAGCCTCGTACCGTCACTCGCACTCCTGACGGGTGCTCGGCGGAGTGAGCCCGCCAAGACCATGGCCCCTCGCATCGGGACTGCGACAGCTCGGGGGGCGGATGAACGCGTCAGGCACACCCTGCGGAAGGCGCTCCAGCCGCAGGACGTGGGCCTGCCGCGCGGCCCCCGCCGGCGCACCCGCGGCCTGCGCAGGGAGGAGGCCGTCGCATGTCCGCATCAACGACCCGGACAGCGAGTAGTCACATGAACGACCAGGCACTTGCTAGAATTCGAACGCTTCACCGTCAGGCTCGCACAGCTCTGCGACCATCAAGAAAACCACCTCGAAAGAAGAGTCATGCCCCGCAAGACGGCGGCTGCTCTACGTCTGGACGCCCTCTGCCACTCCCACCTTCGGGACTACCGGCGTCGGCCATCAGGATTCTCACCGCACACGCGCCGCGTGACCGTACGTTTTGAAGTCGAACGCGGCCTTCATGTCCGGGAGCTCGAAGACGCCATCGACCGCTGGCGCGCCTTCGCACGCCGTTCGCGCCGGCCGCTCTACTTGCCCCGACCGCACTTGCCGGGCTACGACCTGTGGGACGACCGCCTACTGATCGAACGGGCCATAGGGGCTCTCGACAGACGAGCGGCCCGAGAGATCGCGACGATCATCAAGAAGAGCGACGCCGAGTTCCTGAGGCGAACCCTTCCCGACCCTCACGCGCCACGCGCCTGGCCCTGGTGGCGCCGGAGGTGCCAAGACCTGGGGGAAGTCTTGCTCGTTCCATCCCAGGAATGTGATCGTCAGGACAAGTCCTGGCAGAGCGGGCCGGTGCACATGTGCTGAATGGTGGACGCCAGTGCCCGCTTGAGCACGTCGGCATCCGCCTCGGCGAGCGCCTCGAACATCAGCAGGTAGCGACCCACATGCAGGCCCAGCAGATGACTGGCCACCAGAGAGGCCCGCATCTCCGCCTGCTCGGGGGCGATGGCCGTGACGATGGGCGCGATCACACACGTGGTGAACAGCTCCCGCATGAGCGTTGCCGCCTCCGGGCGTTCGCATGCCGCGTGGAGCAGGGTGATCGCCGTGTTGGGCCGGCCGTCCTGCTCCCAGGTCTCCAGGAACACCTCCGCGAGACGCTCACCGATCCGGCCGGGACCCCCGGCGAGAACCTGGCGAGTGACCGTGTCGGGATCGAAGGGCCATTCGACCGTGGCGGCCAGCAGTCCTGCTTTCGAGCCGTAGAAGTGCACGACGAGTGAGGGTCTGACCCCTGCGTTCCTGGCGATCTCGCGCAGCGACGTCTGGGCGTAGCCCTTGTCGGCGAAGGCCGCACGAGCGGCCGCCAGGATCGTGGCGCGTGTCGCCTCGCCGTCCCGCGATCGTGTCGTACCGGGCGACTGCGCACTGGGCACGCCGGCGCCGGGGGGCGGAGTCTTCGTCGCTGCCATACCGGCAGTCTGACACTCGCCAACTGAACATGTACAGTAGCTGTACGATACAACTGTACATGTTCAACAGGGCGTGATCATTCGCTGCGCAATCGGTCACAAGCGGCACTCCTGCCCCGCGCGCAACACCGGCCCCCACGGCACCACGGTGGCGTACGCCACTCCGTACCAGACAGATCGACGACTCCAAAGTTGCCGGTCAGTCCGCGGCGACTCGCGTCGCCGGGCCTTGACCTGGTACCGGCGCTCGCAGCACTGGTCAGCCACGGACATGTCATATCGAAGGAGTCACTATGAAGCCCATGCTCCCTGCGCTGGTGGTGCAACCCGGTGAGGCGACCGCAGCATCGCTCACGGACGGCGCGTTCGAACTGCTCGCCGACGGGGGTGCGGTCAGCGCCAGCAGGCTCACCCTCGCAACCGGCGCCGACGGGGCTCCCCCGCACCACCACAAACTCTCCCACGAGCTCTTCTACGTGCTGGGCGGGGCGATGCTGTTCCGTCTCGGCGACACACTGACGACGGTGGGAAAGGGCGGGCTCGTCGTCGTACCGCCGGGCCTGCCGCATGTCTTCGGGGCAGCGGAGGGTGAGGTGGCCGACGTGGTGGTCGTGCTCAGTCCTGGTATCGAGCGGTTCGGCTACTTCGAGCAGCTGGCCGCCATCAGTCGCGGCGAGGCGGAATTCGCGTCGCTCCTCCCCGAACAGCACCGCTACGACGTGCACTTCGAGGACATTCCCGACTGGCGGTCGACCCCCGCACGGTAATCCGCCCCTCTGCCTCGCGGGGCGGGCCGGCTCGACCCCTGCTCCATGACGCGGCGGGCGCGTGCTCACCTGCGCGGCCGAGGGTGCGCGGGGACGGCCGGACTGTGCGCGGGCCCAGCGCCCCCTCATCGCGTCCGACGCGAGCTCGGCTTGATCGGCGCGGCTCAGCTCGCCTCGGGATGCGGTGATGTGATGCTACGTCAGTGAATGAAGCAGCAGGGTGGGCGGCAACTCCGCGGCGGACCGGCCGCCGGCGACCGCCGGCACCTTTGCTCTCAGGCGGCGATCCGCGGGACCGCAGCACAGCCACCCCGCCATCGGCCGCGAACATCCCGGCGCTGCAATCCCTACGGCCGAGATCACCAGGAGGAACCGGGCCATGACTGGAGCAAACGCGAGGGTGGCGTTGGTGACGGGCGCCAGCAGCGGGATCGGCGCAGCCACCGCGCGCCTTCTGGCCGCACGCGGGATGCGCGTCGTGGTCGACTACCTCCACAGCGCCAAGGCCGCCGAGGAGGTCGTGGCCGACATTGCGGCCACGGGCGGCCAGGCCATGGCCGTACAGGCCGACGTGCGTGAGGAAGCGGCCGTCGCGGGTTTGACGGAGCAGGTGCAGGCGACATGGGGCGGCGTCGACGTGCTCGTGCACAACGCGCTCATCCCCTATGCGGTCACGTCGTTCCAGGACATGACGTGGGAGGAACTGGGCGGCAAGATCGACGCCGAGATGCACGCCGCGTTCACCGTCACCAAGGCCGTCCTGCCGGCGATGACGGAACAAGGGTGGGGACGCATCGTCTACCTCGGCACCGGCCTCAGCCACCGGCCCCGGGAGGGCATGATCGCACTCGGCACAGCCAAGGCCGCGCTGGAACAGTTCGCCCGCTACCTCGCCCAGGAGTTGGGACCGCGGGGCGTCACCGTCAACGTCGTCGCACCCGGACCCGTGGAGGACACCCGCATCTCCGCGGACGTCCTGGACGACGAACTCAAGCACCGGCAGGTGGAAGCCACCCCCCTCGGCCGGCTCGCACGACCCGCGGACGTCGCCCAGGCCGTCGCCTTCTACGCCTCCGAGGACAACGCCTTCATGACCGGCACCACCGCCGTGGTCAACGGCGGACTGGACATGCGCTGACACGTCGCCCCGCCTCATACCCGGCGCCCGGGCACCGGCCGCCTACGTGCCACAGGCGGGCGGAGCCGGCGACCAGGGCGGGGCAGGGATGCGTTCGATGTAAAGATCTGGTTCGTTCGGTACCCTCGCGGCATGCCCAAAGACTCCAGCGCCACCAAGGCACGCATTCTCGAGGCGGCCTACCGAGAGTTCGCCGCTTACGGCTTGGCCGGCTCCCGTATCGACCGGATCGCCGAGAACGCCAAGGCGAACAAACGTGCCATCTACGAATACTTCGGCAAGAAGGAAGAGCTGTTCGACCTCGTGGTCGCCGAGCGCCTGGGGTTCGCCGTCGAGAGGGTGCAAGCTTCCTTCGAGGACCTCCCCCAGGTGGCCGGTGCCGTCTTCGACTACTACGCCGCCGAGCCCGACCGAGTGCGCCTGACCCTGTGGCGTCAGCTGGAACGGCCCGCCCCCACCCAGCCGGAGCTCGACTACTACCAGCAGCGCCTCGCCATGCTGGCCGCCGCCCAGCCAGGCCAGTCGCTCGCCCCCGCCGATCTCTACGCGATCAACTGGGCCATCCAGCACGTCCAGGCGCTCACTCCGCTGGGCCTTCAGGTCGCCGAGGGCGGCGCACCGTGGTCAACCGAGCGGTGGCAGCAACTGAGGGACGCGGTAGTCACCGCTGTCAGCCGCATCGTCCAGGACGAGACCTCGCAGCCCTGACGGCACGTCACATCGCAGGCGCTCCGGTCCGGTCGGCCTCAGCCCCGCCCGCCCGCACACTCGGCCGCGCGCCGCTGCCCCAGAGGCATCTGCGGCGCGCCGGCGCCTTGTTGATGTGCCGGATCGCGTCGAGCGGCGCGAGGACGCCCCGCTCGACGCGGCCGCCGACGACCCCTGGGCCGTCACGCCTCGGGGCCCGGCACTCAGCCCCTCGAGCCCTGGGCGCGCACGGCGAGGTGATCCCACTTCTCCCATTCGGCGAGACGCTGGGCGTATGCGGCCTTCGCCAACGCCAGCGGCCCGTGCCCGAGGAAAAGGCGCAGCGGCGGTTCGACGCTGTCCACGAGTTCGAGCATGGCCGCTGCGGTGGCCGCCGGATCACCTTGCGGGACGGAGGCGCCGAGGGCTGCCCGTTCCGCGGTCAGAGCCTGGTACGCCTCGGAGGGCTGTGCTTGGACGGAGGAGGAGCGGCCCCAGTCCGTCGCGTAGAACCCCGGTTCGACCATGGTGACTTTGATGCCGAAACCGGCCACCTCCTTGGCGAGCCCTTCGCTGAAGCCCTCCACGGCGAACTTCGTGGCGTTGTAGAGCGCGAAGAGGGGCCATGCCACGATCCCGCCGACACTCGAGACGTTGATGATGTGGCCCGTCCTCGCGGCTCGCAGGTGCGGGAGCGCGGCCTGGGTGACCCAGAGCGTGCCGAGGACGTTGGTGTCCAGTTGCCGGCGGGCCTGCTCCTCGCAGATGTCCTCGACGGCGCCGAACAACCCGTACCCGGCGTTGTTGACCACGACGTCGAGCCTCCCGAAGTGGCTGTGCGCGCGGTCGACGGCCTCGACCGCGGCCGAGCGGTCGGTGACGTCGAGCGACAACGGGAGGAGCCGGTCTCCGGCCTTCTCGCGCAGGGCCTCCAGTGACCGCGTGTCTCGCGCCGTCGCCGCCACGAGATCACCGCGGCTCAAGGCGGCTTCGGCCCAGATACGGCCGAGCCCCCGGGAGACACCGGTGATGAACCACACCTTCGTCATGACGTGCTGTCCTCTTCCGTCGGTCACTGCAGCTCCGGTCGCAGAGTGCTGTCCGGGCTGGTGAGCAAGGCTGTATTGCGGTGCTGTGGAGCGTCGCCGATCGCGCGGGGCCCACCGGGAAACGGGGCGAGCGCCGGTGCAGGCGCTCCCCCGCTCAGTGGTCCCGCCTGCGACGACCGGGCGGCTCCGCAACCGTACCGAACGAACTAGTTCTGGACAAACAGCTTCGCGATGCATAGGCTCCGAACCAGTTCGTTCGGTACAAGGTCATCGCCGATGGAGGCGCGACCGCACGAGGAGTGACGCTCATGTCCACATTCACGCCGGCCACACCGCTGACGGCCACGATCGCGGGCCAGGCCCATCCCACCCGGGCCGGCATACCCGTGATCAATCCGGCCACCGGCGAGGTCTTCGCCACCGCCCCGGACGCCACGGCGGAGGACGTCGACACCGCGGTGAAGGCCGCCTACGACGCGTTCGCCGCCTGGCGGTCGGACCCGGCCGCGCGCCGGGCCGCCCTGCACGCGGCCGCTGACGCCGTGGGGGCGGCGCAGGACGAGATCGCCGCGATCCTGACCGCCGAGCAGGGCAAGCCGCTGGCCGAGTCGGCTCGCGAGGTCGCCACGGCCGCCGCCTACTTCCGCTACTACGCGGACATGGAACTCCAGCGCCAGGTGCTCCGTGACGACAAGGAGGCCCTGGTGCACATCGTGCGCCGCCCGCTCGGGCCGTCCGCGATCATCACCCCGTGGAACTTCCCGCTGATCATCGGGGCCGGGAAGATCGCTCCGGCGCTCTCCGCCGGAAACACGGTGGTGCTCAAGCCGTCCCCGTACACACCCCTGTCCTCGCTGAAGGTCGGAGAGGTACTGCGCGGCGTACTGCCGCCCGGGGTGTTCAACGTGATCAGCGGCGGCAACGAGGCCGGCGCCGCCCTGACCGAGCACCCGCTCATCCGCAAGATCAGCTTCACCGGGTCCACCGCCACCGGCAAGATCATCTCACGCGTCGCCGCTGACGATCTCAAGCGCACCACGCTGGAACTCGGCGGCAACGACGCGGCGATCATCCTGGACGACGCCGATCCGGCCACCGTCGCCGCGGGCCTGTTCCCGCGCGCCTTCCACAACACCGGGCAGGTGTGCGTGGCTCCCAAGCGCATCTACGTCCCCGAACAGCTGCGCGGCGCGGTCGTCGAGGCATTCGCGGAGCTTGCCCGCACGGCCAGGGTCGGCGACGGCACGGACCCCACGACACAGTACGGTCCGCTCCAGAACCGGCCCCAGCGCGACCGCATCGCCGAGTTGGTCGGCGACGCCGTGCGCCAGGGGGCGACCATCGCCGCCGGCGGCGGCCCGATGGAGGGGAACGGCTACTTCTGGCAGCCCACGATCCTGACCGACGTCAGCGACGGCGTCCGGATCGTCGACGAAGAGCAGTTCGGGCCCGCGCTGCCGATCATCGGCTACCGCGACGTGGAGGACGCGCTGGCCCGTGCCAACGCGACCCACTTCGGGCTGGGCGGCTCGGTCTGGGGCAGCGACCCCGAGCGGGCCGCCGCCGTGGCCGAGCGCGTGGAGGCCGGTATGACGTGGGTGAACACCCACACCGCCGTGGCCTTCGACCAGCCGTTCGCCGGCATCAAGTGGAGCGGCGTCGGCGTGGAGAACGGCCACTGGGCGCTGGAGGGCTTCACCGAACTGCAGGTCATCCACCAGGCCGTCTCCTCCGAATCGGCGGGTCACCGCTGAGCGCAGGCCACCGCCCGACAGCGGCACACACGCAGGACGGTGCCGCGCGTCGCCTTCGGACGCGCGCGGCACCGGCTTGCGTCATCCCCCACCGATGCGAAGGACAAGCCACACCATGAGAAGCCTCCAGCGCACACCCGGCACCCGCATCCGCGGCACAGGCACGACGGGCACCGCTCCCGCCGCAGGGCTGGTGACCGCTGCCCTGGCCTTCGCGGGACTGATCACGTCGATGGCCCAGACCGCCGTGGTCCCCCTCATCCCGCAGTTGCCACACCTGCTGGACGCCTCCCCCTCCGGCGTGGCCTGGGCGGTGACCGCCGCCCTGCTGACCGGAGCGGTCGCGAACCCGATCATCGGGCGCCTCGGCGACATGTTCGGCAAGCGGCGCGTCCTGCTGTGGACGCTGATGGCCCTGTTCACCGGTTCCCTGCTCTGCGCGCTCGGCGACTCACTGCCCGTCGTGATCGCCGGTCGTGCGATCCAAGGGTGCTCGCTGGCCGTGATTCCCCTGGGCATCAGCATCCTGAGAGAGGTACTGCCCACCGCCCGGGTCGGCACGGCCATCGCGCTGATGAGTTCCATGGTCGGCGTCGGCAGCTCCCTGGCCCTCCCGGGAGCGGCTCTGCTCATCCGTGGCGTCACCTGGCACCTGCTCTTCTGGGTCTTCTCGGCCCTGTCCCTGGTGGCGCTCGCGGGAGTGCGAGCCGTCGTGCCCCCGTCGTCCCGCCCGGCGTCGGCCGCCAAGATGGACACCAGCGGAGCCGTGGGACTCGCCGTGGGCCTGGTCGCTCTGCTGCTCGCGGTGTCCGAGGGCGGGGCCTGGGGCTGGACGAGCCCTCCCGTCTACGGCCTGTTGGTGGCCGCCGCAGCGGTACTCGCCTGGTGGGGCCGGTGGGAGTGGCGGCAGCCGCATCCGCTGGTGGACCTGCGGGTGTCCTCCCGCCGGCAGGTGCTCGTCACCAACGTGACCGCGGTCCTGGTGGGTTACGCCACCTACGCCCTTGCGTACTCGATGAGTCAGCTGCTGCAACTGCCCAAGGGCACCCACTACGGACTGGGCCTGTCGACGCTCGCCAGCGGCCTGTACCTGGCGCCCCCCGGAATCGTCATGCTGCTGTCCTCACAGCCGTCGGCGCGCCTGTCCGCCCGGTTCGGCGCCCGCACCACCCTGGCAACGGGCTGTGCGGTGGTCACGCTCGGCTGGCTGCTCAGCCTGCAACTCACCCACACCGTCTGGGGACTGGTGGCCACCGCCTGCATCATCGGCGCCGGCGTCGGGCTGGCCTACTCGACGATGCCGCTGCTGGTCATGACCGCCGTGCCGGCTACCCAGACGGCGTCCGCCAACGGCCTCAACACCCTGATGCGGTCGCTGGGAACCTCGTCGTCCGGGGCGGTACTCGGGATGATCCTGACCACCGACGTGACCGCCTTCCACGGGGCCCTCGTCCCCACCGAAAGCGCCTTTCACACGGTGTTCCTCAGCGCCTCCGGCGCCTCCCTGCTCGCCACCATGACGGCGCTGCTCCTGCCGCGACGGGGCCGGACGCAGTGAGCCCGTGTCCTACGGTGCACGACGGTGACGCGCGCAGCAGCCAAGGCAGACAACGGTGCCGGCCGCCGTCAGGACCCGGCAGTTGACGTGTGGTGGGCCAATGCGCCGGCCAGGCGTTGCATCACCGTGCGGTTGGCGCGTCGGATGGCGGCCCGGACCGCAGGGGCCAGCAGGCGGTCCGCGAGCGGGGTGCGGGTCCAGGCGTAGGTGAACTCCACGTGGCTCCCACCCGTTCGCGCGGGTTCGATGGTGTAGGTGCCGTGTGCCAGGCGCCGGCCGGCCGCGCTGACGTTCCGTTCGACGATGCGCCGCGGCGGATCCGCAGCGACCACCTCGATGGTGACGTCCGTCTTCGTGCCGCCGAGTGCGGCGGTGACCGTGGCACAGGATCCGATGCCGCGGCCGGGGCCGCTGTAGCGCCAGTCGGTCAGGTAGTGGTCGGTGAATCGCTCGTGATGGGCGATGGCATCGAGGAAGTCGTAGACCTGCTCGGGCGTCTGCGGCACGTCGACCGACACGGTGACAGGCTTCATGTACCGAACGGTACACAAGGAGTGTACCGATTGGTACACTCCTGAGGTGGTGAATTTGGCGGACGTGCACCCCGACGGTGAGGCAGCCCCCGGCGGGGGCGAGGACCGGCGTACCCAGCTGGTGAACGCGGCCGTCGACCATGTCGCGGCGCACGGCATCGCGGACTTGAGCCTGCGCGGCCTGGGCGCCGCGATCGGCGTCAGTCACCGCATGCTGATCCACTACTTCGGCTCCAAGGAACACCTCCTCGTCGAGATCGTCCGCACCTCGGAGCAGCGCCAGCGTGATCTGCTGTCCCGGCTGCACCTGCAGCCCGGCCTCCCGCCCATCGACGCCGCGCGTCTGCTCTGGAAGCAGCTGACGGACCCCCGACTCGCCCATCAGGAGCGGCTCTTCTTCGAGATCTACGTGCAGGCACTGCGGGGCCGGCCCGAAGCCGTTCCCGCCCTCGAAGGGCTCGTCAGCGATTGGCTGGAGCCCCTCGCGGCCGCCGAGATCTCCACGGGCACCGACCCCGACCTGGCCCGCACCCGCGCCAGGCTGGGACTCGCCACCGTCCGCGGCCTGCTGCTCGACCTCCTCGCCACCGGCGACCACGACGGCGTCGACGCGGCGATGGAGGCCTTCCTCCAGTTGCACTACGGCCCGAAGTGACCAGGCCCATGGGCGCCTTGCTCGGCCTTGATGCCGGCAAGCGTACGCGCCATGGCCACTGACCCCGGTCGGCAAGTCCTCACGCGGCTGCCGGTCCACTGGAACGGTTCCTGCGCAAGCGTCGCCGACTGGTCGCAGGACACCACAGTCCGGGGTGCCGACTGCGTGCAGGGCGTCGCGTGCGGGTCGTCTACCGGCGTGTGCCGAGTCCGTCGAGGATGAGCGCGAGCATGTGGGGTGCCCGGTCCTCGGGGCTGGACGCGGCACGCCACAACGCGCCGGTGAGTTGGAGGAAATCGGCCGGGTCGGCGTCCCGGCGGATGCTCTCGTCCTTCTTGCCGGCGTCGAGGAGTGCGGTGATCGCGGCGATGACCGGACCGTAGCTCTGCTCGCTGATCGCCTGGTGGGCGCCCGGGCTCAGGGCGTCGCCGAGGCCGTGCTTCTTGCGCATGGCCTCGACGAGGTCGGTCGTCCAGTGGCGGAGCGCTTCCAGCGGTGGCATCGCGGCGAGCAGGTCGGGGACGGTGTCGACGATGCGTGCCACCTCGTCCTGGTAGACGGCCAGGACGAGCGACTCGCGTGTGGGGAAGTTGCGGTACAGGGTGCCCGCGCCGACCCCTGCGCTCCGGCCGATCTGGTTCATGGACGTGCTGCCGTCCGCCGCGAGCGCATCGCGTGCGGCGGCCAGGATGCGCGCCCGGTTCTCGCGGGCGTCCGAACGGGCCATGGGACCTCACATTGCTAAGTGGAGAGTTCTCCACTACGTTAAATGGAGAGTTCTCCACATACTCTAAGGAGCGTCATGCGGTACATCAAGCTCGGCACCACGGGTCTCGACGTGTCCCCCATCGCGATCGGTGCGATGAGCTACGGCGAGCCCGACCGCGGGCACCCCGTCTGGTCGAAGGGCGAGCAGGAAGCGCGCCCGCTCATCAGGCACGCGCTCGAGGCGGGGATCAACTTCTTCGACACCGCGAACATGTACTCCAACGGTTCCAGTGAGGAGATCCTCGGCCGGGCGCTCAAGGACTTCGCCGACCGCGATGCCGTGGTGATCGCCACGAAGCTGCGCCATCCGATGCGGCTGGGGCCGAACGGGCGGGGGCTGTCGCGCAAGGCGATCATGACCGAGGTCGACCATTCGCTGCGCCGCCTGGGAACCGACTACATCGACCTGTACCAGGTGCACCGCAACGACCACGCGACGCCGCTGGAGGAGACCCTCGAAGCCCTCAGCGACCTCGTCAAGGCGGGCAAGGTGCGCTACCTCGGCGCCTCGTCCATGCACGCCTGGGAGTTCGCGAAGGCGCTGAACCTGCAGAAGCAGCACGGCTGGGCGCGGTTCGTGTCGATGCAGAACCACTACAACCTCCTCGCCCGCGAGGAGGAGCGGGAGATGATCCCGTTGTGCCTGGACGAGGGCGTCGGCACGATCGTCTGGTCGCCGTTGGCCCGCGGCCGCCTCACCCGCGCGTGGGACGACGCCCGCTCGACGGCGCGCTCCGAGACGGACGGCGCCTACGCGGATCTGCTCTACTCGCCGGAGCAGGAGGCATCCAACCACGCGATCATCGACGCGGTCGGACGGGTTGCGGACGCCCACGGCGTCAGCCGCGCCCAGGTCGCGCTGGCCTGGCTGCGACGCCGGCCGGTCGTCACCGCGCCACTGGTCGGCGCTGGTTCGACCGGACAGATCGACCAGGCCGTGGCCTCCCTCGACATCGAGCTCACCGACACCGAGGCACGCGCCCTGGAGGCCCCCTACACTCCTCGGTACGACTGGCAGGGCGTGTCCGACGAGGCCGAGATGGAGGCCATCCGCCGGCGCGTTCCCGGAATGGCTCTCGCGTGAATCCCGTCGTCCGCTCCGGCGGTTGATGTCGTCGTTGCACGTCAGCGGAACATCTGCGGCACCGGGCAGATCTCCAACGGCTCGTCCGTCCGGTCGGCCCATCCCCACCAGACGTGCCATTCGCGGCACTTCCACAGTGACCGGCAGACCCGCCGGCCATCGTCCTCCCGCTGGGAGAGCACCAGGCCGCCGAACTTCATGAGCTGCCCGCAGTCGGGGCAGGCGGGAAGACCGCCGGTCACGTCGAGCACCCTAATGGAGCGGTCCATTCATCCCGAAGCATCGGTCGCCGACGTCCCTGGGCGTCCACATGGGTGCAGGGTCGTCATAGCGCAGTCGGACACTCAGTCGACGAGCCGCGCTGCTCCTCATCGTCGGCCTTCGGGCGACTCGGTGGCCTTGCCCCCGCCACCGCGCGACATCCCGCGGTAGATCGTCCAGACGCTGACCAGGACGAGCGATGCGCCGAGCAACAGCCATCCGATGGATCCGCCGTCACGGTAGTCCCGTATGCCGACGAAGAGCAGGAGCCCCGCCGGGATCAACCCTGCCCAGTCGATGACTCTGCCCAGTTTGCGGAGCATTGCGTGTTGCATCACTACCCGATCCTATGGCGGGGACGCGCCGCCCTTGGATGAGGGGGGAGGCGCTGAGAGCGCATCGGCGGGGAACGGCTGCGGTCGTTCCCCGCGCGATCCTCGCCGACGGGAGAACGTGGTCGCGACAGGCGCCCTGACTACGGGTGGACGTCGACGAAGTCCGCGGCCGTGTTGCTGAGGAGGTAGCCCGTCCCGGTCGCGTCGTCGAAGGTCACCGCCCAGGTGCCGTCCTGGGTCGCCCGTTCCAGGTTGAAGAAGCGGCCCTTTCCGTCGACGCCCAGGGCGTGCACGTACCGGTAGCTCTTCGCGCCGCGGGGCTTGAAGTACAGGGACACCCGGAGGTCGCGAAGCGCCTTCCACGTGGTGCCGCTCCGGTACTGGACGGTGCCTCCCACCTTGATGTGGTCGCCCTTGCGCACAGGTTCCGGCGAGGCGTTGAACCCGGTGATCCGGGTGGCGCGCCGGGAGAGGTGGACGCCCTTGGTGACCGCGGCCGCCAGATCGGGGCTGCCCTGGAATCGGGTGCGCCAGTAGCCGTCGGCGGGTGCCGTGCGGGTGTGGGTGAAGGTCTCGGCGACGCCGGGCTTGTTGTGGCGGATCGTCACCGGGAGGGTGGCGACGGCCTTCCAGCCGGTCTTCCCGTCCTTGGAGTACTCGAGCGTGACGGCCGGCTTGGCGGGCCAGTGGCCACGGCTGTCCTGGAACTTCACCGAGCCGTCCACGTGGAGCCGGGACCGGTTGTCCAGGCCGGCTTTGACGTTGAGGACGGTCGCGAAGGCCACGTGGACGGTCAGGGGCTGCGTCGACTTCGCCGCGAACGGGTCGTCAGCGCCGCCGAGGACGACCTCGCCGGCGGGGGCGGGGGTGTTCGAGGGCACCTTCAGGGTGTAGCGGCCCTGGCTGTCGGTGAACGCGCCGCCGATCTCCGTCCCGCCCTGGGCGTTCGTGCCCGAGATCCACGCGCCGGGCAGCGGCCGCCAGCCGAGGGGCGTCTGGATCTCCGCGAGGCCGGTGACGGTGCCGGTGACGCCCTGGGCGAGGTTCAGCGTATGGGTGTTCACCGACACCCTGGTGTTGGACTGCACCGTGGTGATGTCCGTCAACGGCGTCGCCGCGTTGATCGTGTAGGGGTCGGCGGCCGAGGAGCGGTGCCGGGCGAACACCGCGCTGACGTGGGCGACGGGTACGTAGTCGGCGGAGAACCGTCCGTCCGCGCCCGTGGTCGCGGTGATCACTCCCTGGCCGGTGTCGATGTCGACCGCCTCGCCACCGGCGGGGACGGACACGTCCGGCTCGCCGGGCGGTTCGGCGTAGAGCGTGCCCGAGACCGTGACCTGCTGGTGGGAGTAGTCCGGGGCAGCCGGCACGACGGTGAGATCGGGGATCCTCATCATCGTCCGGTAGTGCATCACCCCCTGGGGGCTGGCGACGAGACCCGTGGCCTTGGCGCCGGAGGCGTCCTCGAGGTCGACGGTCATCCGGTACATGCCGTGTTCCGGCAGGTGCACCGGGGTCTCCCAGTCGGCGGTCTTCTCGGCCGGCTCCCCGACCGGGCTGAAGACGTCGACGGAACCGGCCTCCGGCGTCCCCTCCGGACTGCCCACGAGGAAGAAGTGGGTGGTGACTTTGGTGATCGGGCTGTCCGAGTAGGTGCGGACATGCAGGACGCCCGGATGCCGGGAGTCGCCGTAGGCGCGGAGCACGCGAAGTTCGGGGGTGGCACCGTGAGCGGGCCCGGTCGCCCCGAGGAACGAGGCACCGAGCACCGTCGAGATCGCGGCGGACAGGATGAGGCTTCGTCGCACGGTGGCTTTCCCCCTGAGATGGCGTACGGGTGAGGTCGGTCCGGCCGTGTCGCGCGCGCGGCTCACCGGATACGGCCCCCCACGAACCCTGTCCGAGCCCTCGCGGCACGATAGCGCACACGTTCGCACGCCCACGCGGGCGCCCACCGTCGGCGTCCCCGCCCCGCCCCGCGGCCGGGGTCGGGGCCGGGGCCGGGCATCAACGGCTCGCGGCCCCTGGGACTGTGCCGGTGCGGGCTGTGAGGTCGCGCCGCCGCCGCTAGGCCGTGTATCGAAAGTGGATCTTGAGCTGTGAATGATCACGGTTCATGGGTCGGAGAGATCTCACGGATGAGCAGTGGGCGGTGTTGGAGCCGCTGTTGCCGAGGGGCGCCAGGTCGGGGCGGCCACCCGTCTGGCCCCGGCGGCGACTGATCGACGGCATACGGTTCAGAGTCCGGACTGGAGTTCCGTGGCGGGACATCCCCGCCGAATACGGACCTTGGAACCGGGTCTACGACCTGTTCCGCAGATGGCAGCGGAATGGCACCTGGCACCGGATCCTCACCCGGCTCCAGTCCCTGGCCGACGCGAAGGGCGCGATCGTCTGGGACCTGAGCGTCGACTCCACGGTGTGCCGCGCCCATCAGCACGCGGGCGGGGCTCGCAAGCAGGGCGACCAGCAGAAGGAGCCGCCGGGCGGCATCTTCACCGAGCCCCATGATCACGGGCTGGGACGGTCGCGCGGCGGGTTCACCACCAAACTGCACCTGGCCGTCGAGCAAGGTCAGAAGCCCATGTCGTTCGTGATCACGGCCGGGCAGCGCGGGGACTCACCGCAGTTCGAACCCGTGCTGGAGAAGGTCCGCGTGCCTCGCATCGGGCCGGGACGGCCACGTGTCCGCCCCAACCGGGTCCGCGCGGATAAGGCGTACGCCTCCCGCGCGAACCGTGCCTATCTGCGCCGCCGCGGGATCCGCTGCACCATCCCCGACAAGAACGACCAGGCGCGCAACCGCCAGAAGCTCGGCTCCCGCGGCGGCCGACCGCCGTACTTCGACCCGGCCGACTACCGCGAGCGCCACGCGGTCGAGTGCGGGATCAACCGCCTCAAAAGACACCGGGCCGTCGCCACGCGATATGACAAGCTCGCGGTCCGCTACGAGGCAACCGTCCTCATCGCAACCATCAACGAATGGCTGTGACCAGGGCCTTCAAGACTCATAAGGGCCGCCCCGGAAGTACATACTCCTGCGCGCTCGGGGACGATCACCGCGCCCGTGCGCGGCATCGGAGCGGTCAGCCGGTGCCATCCGTTTCGCCAGCACCCGCAGCGTCTCCAGACCGGCCAGCACCTCCGCGCGATTGTCCGACACCTTCATCCACGCTGGCATCCGAGCGAACATCGACATCGTCGGCCGCGCTCCACCACGCTCTCGCAATCGCGCCCCGACGTAGGCGGACAGCTCGTCGACGTGTTCCTCGTTGTAGGCCCACAAGACGTGACCGGCGCAACGGGTCTGCAGCCACAGGGGCCGCCGGAAGAACGGGTCCTCACTACCACCCAGCACCGCGCCGACCAGCCCAGCTCCCTGCACCTCAGGTTCCCAGTCGGTGACCGCACCGCACCCTCCACAAGCCAGACGACGCGGCTGGAACAGGAGCTCGCTGAAGTATCTGGGATCAGAAAGGCCAGGCCGGGGGATCACGAGAGCACGGCCCCCGCATCGCGGGCAGACCACAAGCATCCGACCCGCGAACCGAGCCAACCAACCCCCTGGGTCAAAGTGGCGAGCAAGATCAGTACGCGGTTCGGAAGCCATGACAGACACCATCGCAGGTCCGCGATACGAGCAGCTACCGGGTTCTCGAACATGCCCCACAGGTCGCTACCAGCCACTTTCGATACACGGCCTAGCGGGGCGCGGCGAGGACGTCCCGCAGCACGTCCTCGAGTGAGACGCGGGAGAGCTCCCGTCGCACGGTCTCCTCGATCCCGTCGTAGACGCTTCGCATCGCCGGCTGGATGCCGTTGCCGACGACGCATCCGTGGTCCGGGGTGGCTCGGTGCAGCGCGAAAAGGGGCCCGGGCTCCACCGCCTCGTACACGTCGAGCAGGTTGATCGACCCCAGATCGCGTGCGAGCGCCCAGCCCGCACCCACCCCCCGCCGGGACTCCACGAGACCGGCTCGGCGCAGCTCGCCCAGCAGGCGCCTGATCACCACGGGGTTGGTGTTGGCGCTGGTCGCGATCTGCTCGGAGGTGGCGACGTCATTGCCCTGGCGCTGGTAGAGGCCGATCCAGGCCAGCGCGTGGGCCGCGATCGTCAACCTGCTGTTGGCACTCATGCGCCCCTCCTCTCGACGGGGACACTCTACGTTCGACAAGACAATCGTAACCGGTACAGTTACGACGACTGTCGTAACAATCCTTGTTGCGACAACCTGGAATCGATCAATGAGGTACGAACCATGAGCAAGCCGCTTGCGGGCAAGGTCGCCCTGGTCACCGGAGGATCCCGCGGACTGGGAGCCGCCACCGTACGGCTCCTCGCCGAGCAGGGCGCCGACGTCGCCTTCACCTACGTCAGCTCGGACAAGCCCGCGCAGGCCGTTGTCGACGAACTGCGCGGCAAGGGGCCAAGGCCGCCGCTTTCCGGACCGACCAGGCGGACACGAGCCGGGCGCCACAGCTGATCGACGACGTGGTCGCCGCCTTCGGCGGCCTGGACATCCTCGTGAACAACGCCGCGGTCTCGGTGGAGCAGGGACGCACGGTGGATGACCCGGAGGCCGACACCGCCGCTCTGGACCGCATGCACGCCACGAACTACCTGGGCGTGATCGCCGCCATCCGGGCCGCCTCCCGAATGTTGCGCGCGGACGGCCGCATCATCACGGTGAGCTCCGGACTCGGTTCCCGCGTCGGCCTCCCCGGCCTCGCGGACTACTCGGCGACCAAATCCGGCATCGAGAGGTACACGATGGGCGTCGCGCGGGACCTCGGTCACCGGGGCATCACGGCCAACGTCGTGGAGGCCGGACTGATGGACAGCGGCATGGAACCGCCGGACCCCGCGACCCTCAAGGCCCTGGTCGGCTCCCTGTCCATCCAGCGTATGGGGCGCCCCGAGGAGATCGCGGCGGCAATCGTCTTCCTGGCAAGCCCCGCCGCCTCGTACATCACAGGGGCGGTGCTGGACGCCCATGGCGGCTACAACGCGTGAGCTCGGTCCCTCATCGACCTGCGGACGCGCACCGCGGCCTCAGAACGGGGGGTCGTCGTACCAGGGGCCGCCCGTCGGCCCGGGCAGCGGGGGGTCGCGCCGTTGGAGGACGGTCAGGGCGTCCTCGATGCGGCCGAGGTCGATGAGGTAGCCGGCCAGGTCATGGCGGTTCGTGGAGGCGTGCGGTTCGAGAACGGCGACCGCCTCCTCGGTGCGGCCGGCCCCGGCGAGCAGCTCGGCGATGTGCGGCGCCGCGTACGAGGTGGCGCCCTCGGGGTGGGAGCGGGCCTGTGCGACCGCTTCGTCGACGCCGTCGCGGGCGGCGATCAGCGGCAGCCGCATCCAGTACAGGTCCCACTCCACCTCGCCCCCGCGGGCGGCGGCGAGCGCGTCGAGGTGAGCCAGGCCGTCCTCTGGGCTCCCATGGTCGAGGTACAGGCCGGCCAGGGCGTGGAGGATCCAGTCGTCCCCGCTGTGGGCGTCGGCCTGGACGCGCATCACGTCGATCGCTTCGCTGCCCCGGCCGTGCCGTGCCAGAAGCCGCGCGAGGTCGAAAGCGCGGTTCGAGCCACCGGCCACGGGCTCGTCAGCGTTGCGGTATGCCGCGATCGCCCCCTCCACGTCGCCGATGTCCTCCAGGAACCCAGCGAGCTGCCGTACGGCGTAACCCAAGTCATCGGCCCCGGCCGCCGCCCGCAGCTCGTCGAGCCGGCCCTGCCGCGCCAGCAACGCGGCCAGTTGCTCGCGGTTGTTGAGGCGCGTGGTGCTGCCGGTGCGCAGGAGGGCGATCGCCTCGTCGATGCGGCCCTGGCGCTCGCGGATCGTGGCGATCAGCCCGTTCACCGTGTCACGGTCGAGTCCCCGGCAGCACCACGGGAAGTCCGAGCAGTCGTGCCGGGTGAGGGCGGCGAGCAGCGCGGCGGCTTCCTCGTCGCGGCCGGCAGAGCCGGCGACGTCGACCATCGCCACGGCAAGGGACAGCTCGCCGAGGTGCGGACACAGCAGAGCGAACGCTTCCTCGGCGCGGCCGTTCCGGGCAAGCATGCGTGCGTAGAACTCCAGCGCCATCGGGTGCCCGGCCGCCATGCGGACCCGCGTGATCTCCATCGCCTCCGCGCCCCGGCCCCAGCCCTCCAGCAACTCGGCCGCGGCCACGACGGCCGTCCACCAGCCGGTGGCCAGGTACGGGGCGAGCACCTCCAGCGCCTCGTCCTGCCGCCCCTGTTCACCCAGCGACCGCGCCCACGCCAGCGCACAGAACCACTCCCCGCGCCCGGCCTGCTGCTCCACCACATCGACACGGCCGCGCTCGCACAACCGCGACACCAGCTCCGGCGGGATACAGCCCGACCGCGTCCGGGCTCGATGATCAAGATCAGAAGCGTCCACGGCCACGCACCCTAACGCCCACCGCTGACACCCTTCGTACACGTCCGGCCACAGGCCGTCCGGAGGCCGACGTGCTGTGGACCTCACGCCACACCCAGGCGCAACGCAGCCGTGACCGCCCGCGCACCGTCGGCGATTCGGCCAATCCTGGTTCCGCGTAGTCCTGTTGCAGGAGACGGGTCGGTGCATCCTCCACCCTCCGACACGCGCCCTGTCCCGGGGTTCCGGAGGCGACCGAAATACACCAGTTCGATATCCGGGGAGGCTCGTTGAGCCTCACGACCACGCCGGACGACCCTCTGGGGGAACCACGTTGACCTCGGCCGCCGCGAACGAGCAGCAGCACACCCCGCCGTCTCCACCGCCTCCCGCACAGATCACCTACAGCGGGCAGTACTCCGTCAATCCGCTCGCCGAGGTCTCCTTCCGGCGGATGTGCGCACAGATCCCGGCCGTCCTCACCCGGATCGCCCGGTTGTCGTGGCGGACCGACCGGCGGGCCGTGCAGCTCCTTGTCGGCTGCCAGGCGGTCACCGGTCTCGCGGCCGCCGTACTGCTGGCCGCCACCGCCCGCGCCATGGAACCCGTCCTCGGGGACGGCACTGCCGGCGAACGGCTCCGCGGGGCCCTTCCGGCGCTGCTGGTGGTGGCGCTCGCCGCCGCGCTCGGCCGCGCGGCGGGGGCAGTGGCCACGTACGCCGAACGGCGGATCACTCCGCGGCTGACCACCGAGACGGACTCCGCGCTGGTCGAGGCGGTGTGCCGGGTGGAGGCGGCGGCGTACGCGGAGGACGGGTTCTCGGACCGGCACGAGGCAGCCGAGATGGGGGTGATCCGCACGCACGTCATGGTCACCGACGCCCAGCGGTTCCTGTCGGCGTTGATCCGCATGGTCACCTCGGGCGGCGTGCTGTCGGTGCTGAACCCGCTGATGCTGCCCCCGCTGCTGCTGGCCGTGCTGCCGGCCGGTGTCGGCGCGGTGCTCACCGCCCGGGTCGACTACGAGATCCACTACGCGAACATCGCCGACCGCAACGTGCGAGGCATGATGCGCTGGTGGGCGACCGAGTCGAAGTACGGCGACGAGGTCCGCGCCAACTCGATGACCGGCTACCTCATCCACTGGTACCGGGCCCTGTCCGACCGGTGTGACCGGCGTTCCCTGGCCGCCGCACCGCGTACCCTGCGGATCGCCCTGCTCGCCGCGCTGGCCGGCGGCGTCTTCCTCGTCGCGACCTGGGGCGCGCTGGCGTGGCTGGCCGTGTCCGGCCGCATCGAACTCGCCGTCGCGGCAACCGCTGTCATCGCCGTGCAGACCACGCTCGCCGCGCTCTCCCAGGTGGTCGTCAACGGCGCCGCGGTCTTCCACACCAGCTTGTACCTGGGCGACCTGCAGGCCTTCCTCGACGACGCCGCCGCCCGCGCCCCGAGGCGCGGCCCGCGCGCGCACGCCGCGCCGACCGAGGAGATCCGGCTCGAGGAGGTCGTCTACCAGTACCCGGGCAAGGACAAGCCCGCTGTGGACGGTGTCTCCCTTGCCCTGCGGCGCGGCCAGATCCTCGCGATCGTCGGTGCGAACGGCTCGGGGAAGTCCACGCTCACCCGGCTGCTCACCGGGATCTACTTGCCGGACAAGGGCAAGGTCACGTGGAACGGCGCCGACCTGGCCGACCTGGACCCCGCCACGGTGTGGGCGAACACCGGCCTGGTGCCGCAGATCTTCGCCCAGTGGCCGCTGCGGGTCCGCGAGAACGTCACCCTGGGCCAGCCCCGCACCCACGACGACACCCCCGTGTGGGAGGCCATCGACGCGGTCGGTCTGCGCGAGGCCGTCGAGGACCTCCCCGCGGGCCTGGACACCCTCCTGGCCCGCGACGTCTTCGGCGGCACGGAGCTCTCCGGCGGGCAGTGGCAGCGCATCGCCTGCTCAAGGGCCCTGTACCGGCGCCCGGGGCTGCTGATCCTGGACGAGCCGACCTCGCAGATGGACCCGCGTGGCGAGCACCAGGTCTTTGAGCAGATCAAGGCCATCGCCGCCGACCGCATCACGATCGTCGTCACGCACCGCCTGGAGAACACCAGGATCGCCGACCACATCGTCGTGATGGAGCACGGCCGGATCACCGAACGGGGACGGTACGACGAACTCCTCCACGCCGGGGGAACCTTCGCCGAACTCCTGGAACTCTCCCAGGACCGCTGACGACCGGGTGCGGGAGCCGGACGCTGCGACCGGAGCCCGCCGACACGTGGTGGACCGGCGCGGCGGGTCAGGCGCCGGGCCCGCCCTGGATCAGCATGCGGTGCGACTCCTGCAACCCCGCCGGCAGGTCGTTCGGCGTCGCCCACCTGGCCTCGAGGACCTCGAACGAGTCGATCGCCAAGGTGCCGCCGACGAGCCTCGCGTCATACGCCACTTCCACCCGCAGCTTGAATCCGCTCTTGAGGTGGACCAACTCGCCGGCCTCGACTTCGAGGCCGGTCTCCTCACGGACCTCGCGGGCGACCGTGTCACGGAAGTCCTCACCCGATTTGGCGTAGCCGGTGGGCAGGCCCCACTGGCGGTCTTCGGGCCACAGCCGGTGGCGCAGCAGCAGCACGCGGCCCTCGGCGTCGCGGACGACGCCGGTGACGCCGACCATGTACGTGCTGTTCGTCAACCACATGATCCGCCACTGCAGGGGCCCCCGAATCATCCGCCACAATCCAGCGATGATGCGCTTCATGCCGTGCCTCTCGGAAGATGGGTCGCCGCAACGTCCCGCGGAAGAGACACGATCGCGCATCGACGGGCGGCGTTCCAAACACGCCGAGTGGACAGGCCTGAGGCCCGTCGTACGGTTGATGATCCGGGCAGACCCATCCAGGCCTGCATGTTCGTAGAGTTGCAGGGCGGCCTGCTCAGCCCGCCTCGTGTCACCCGCGGGACGTCGTCATCGCTCAGCACCCGCCTGGCACGACGAGGAGGATTCCGGCACACGCGGCACGACCGCGCCGGACGCGCCTGCCGCAGTCACCGCGTGGTGGGTCACTCCACTTGCGCGGTCGGGACGACGACATCGATGAGCCCGGTGGCCACGTCGTACACGATCCCTGACACGAACGCCCCCGCCTGGATCCGCTGCTTGAGGAGTTCCACGTCGACCCGGACCGCGGCGACCGGGTCGGTGACCGCCTTGGCGTCCAGCTCCGCGGCCGGCACCTCGAAGTAGTCGGCCAGCAACTCGGGGAAGGGAACCAGGTCCGTGATCCCGCAGTCGGTGTGGTGCATGACCGCATAGTGGATGACCCGCCGTCCGGTGGCGCCGGTCCGGGCCTGCACGACCTTCGACAGCATCCCCATCGTCCGCAGCGTCGCAGGCGTGACCCGCCCCCCGACGTTGCGGATCACCGCCGCCTCGCCGAGCTCGAGCCCGAGCACCTCGGACGGGTCGACACGAGGGTCGACGCATCCGATGACCTGCAGACTGCCGCTGGGTGAGAGCTTGAGGCCGGCGAATGCCCCGGTGTCGGAGAACCCGGCGTTCCGCCTGACCAGCTCATCCGTGTCGATCAGAGTGACGGCAACCCCTTCCCGCTCTCAGCCCGGCCCCCAGGTCACGCCGACGACCGGCCCACATGCCGCCCACCCTGCCCTGCCACTGCCTCCTCTGCCACTCGACGGCAGGGTCACTTCCCGACGGCGCCCCCGTTGCCCGGCGCGGGAGCGGGGTCCAGCAGGCCGCGCAGCACATTGCCCTCCGTCGTCAGATAGGCGGAGCCGTAGTCGAAGCGCCGCGCCTCAGCGAACAGCAGGTAGTAGTACTTGGCGTTCTCGCTGAACCAGTACGCCGGAGTGAGGTCCGCCAGCTTCACCGGGTTCGCCGTCACGTCGCGGACGACCGTGTAGCCGTTGGCGACCTTGCAGTACCGCTCCTGACGGCGGAACATCTCGCGGGCGCGTGCGCGGTACAGCTCCTTCCCGGTGATCAGCCACAACGACAGACAGGCGTCGGCGTACTCGGGGCGCAGCGGATAGGACGGGTCGGTCGCGCGCAGGGTCCGGTAGGCGACGAGGTCCGGCGGCAGGCGGTAGGTGTCGAGCACCGCCGTCCAGCTGTCGTGGTAGCTCTCGCCGTCGGCGACACGGCCGCTGCGGGCCAGCAGTCCGGCGTAGAAGGCGGTCAGCTCGGACTCGAGCCTGCCGGTGGCGCGGCCCGTGCTCATCTCCGCCTGCCGGAACCACAGCCGCCCTGTCCCCCGGTCGGCGAGGTACCTGAAGACCCCGGCGGTGAGCTTCGTGTACCAGTGGTGCAGTTCCTGGTCGCCGTACAGCTTCCAGCCGTGCCACAGGTACTCGAAGAAGGAGTCGACCGGCGGATTGAGGGTGGCGGTGGTCCCGGTCCACACGCCGGTCTCGACGTCGAGGGCGGTGCCCACCAGGTCCAGCCGTGAGCGGCGTTCGCAGACGGCCCGCAGCGCCTCCTTGGCCGCCGCGTAGTAGGAGCGGTCGCCGGTGAGCCGGGACAGCTCGCCGAACTCGGTGACGCAGCTGCCGATCTCGGCGACGAAGTTCACCCGGCCGCTCACCGCACCCGTGGCGAGGTTGACGTACCGGTAGGGCGCGCCCGTCGGCGATCGGGAGAAGGCCGGCATCAGCCGGTCCGCGAGGTCACGGGCGAGGTCGAGCAGCGCGGGGTCCCCGGTCGCGAGGTGCCCCGACAGCAGCCCTCCGACCATCCGGATGACCGTCTCGAAGACCTGGACGGAGACGTCCTGGTCGAGCGTGAGCTCGTCCTTCACCCACCGCACGGCCGTGGCCAGCTCCTCGTCCAGCTCCATCAGGTACAGCGTGTCGAGGGCCTCCACGATCGTCAGGCCGAAGGTGTGGCCCGGGGCGAAGAAGTCCGCGCCGCGGCCACTGAGCGGCCGCAGCTCGTCCCGGCCCCAGGCCAGCCGCCGGTAGGCGTCCCAGGCACTGCGGAACGCGGCCACCGCCTCCTCCCCCAGACCCGCGTACGGCTCCGCTGCCGCGGCGGCCGTGCCGGGCACCGACACGACCGGGGCGGCAGCGGCGGGGGCGAAGGCCGCGAGGGCACCGAGCAGCCCGCGCCGTGAGAGTCCGCCGCGACCCGAGCATTTCCTCATGTCCTGAGGCATCCCCCGAAAGCGCCGTTCGATCTTCGGGCAGCCCGGAACATCACCCGTACTCCCGGCCTTCACGCATGCCGATATAGGCATACGATGGCGGTCATGGCACGAGCTGCGACGACGTCTGACGCGTTCAACGCGATCGCCGAGCCGCAGCGCCGGGACATCCTGGCGCTGCTGCGGACGGGTGAGCGGCCGGTGACCGAGCTGGCCCGGGAACTGGGCATGAGCCAGCCGCAGGCGTCCAAGCACCTGCGGGTGCTCCGCGAGGTGGGGCTGGTGCGGGTCCGCGAGGCGGGCAAGCAGCGCCTTTACGGCCTGGACGCGGACGGGCTGCGCCCGGTCCGTGAGTGGGTCGGCGGATTCGAGCGGTTCTGGAACGGGAGTTTCGACCGGCTGGACACCTACGTGCAGGACCTCAAGCAGACACAGCAGGAGGAATGACCGATGGCAGCGTCAGGGCAGGAAACGCCGGCGGAGCAGGAGACGGCCGACCGGGAGATCGTCATCTCGCGGGTCATCGACGCCCCGCGGGAGCTGGTGTTCGAGGCGTTCACCGACGTCCGGCACCTGTCTCGCTGGTGGGGTCCGGAAGGGTTCTCCACCACCACGCGGTCCTTCGAGTTCCGTGAGGGCGGGGAGTGGGACTTCACCCTGCACGGGCCGGACGGGACCGACTACCCCGAGTGGATCCGCTGGCAGCGGATCACCCCGCCCGAGCGGCTCGCGCTGCTGCACGGTGAGTACCGCGACGACCCGAACGCCTTCGAGTCGTTCCTGACCTTCGCACCGGACGGCGCGGCGACCCGGATCGTGATGCGCACCGTGTTCCCCACCAGGGAACTGCGCGACGAGGCGGTCGAGAAGTACCACGCGATCGAGGGCGGTCGACAGACCCTCGGGAACCTGGCGGCCTACGTCACCGGCCTCGCACGGAACGAGTCCCAGGGCTGATCCCCGGGACGGTGTCCTTCACCGCAGCGACGACTTCTTCGGTCTCGCCGGGCGATCAGGCCGTCTCGGTGTACCGCTCCCCCGCGTACGCCCGCAGCACGGGTACGACCGCCTCCGCGCCACCCGGCAGGCGGTCGATCCGGTCCAGGACGTAGGCCCGGTGACCGTCGATCAAGTGCTCGGGGTGAGCGGAGGCATGCGCGCCCGGCAGCACCCACACCGTCAGCGCGGGGTGGGAGTCGGGACCGTACGGCCGCCGCCCGACCGTGACGGTGGCGATCTGGGTCCACCGGAAGAACCGCTCCTCGCCTGCCACCTCGCGCGTTCCGATGCCGGTGGCACCTATCCGCAGTTCCATCGGCTTGCGCCAGCGGACGTACGCGGAGCGCACCTGGATCCAGCAGACGAGCGTGCCGAGCATCGACACCGTGATGGGGATCCCGATTCCCGAGTCGCCGTCGATCCGGTCGTGGTTGAGGATCACGTACAGGTAGACCGACACGAACACCGCGCTGAACGCCAGCGCCCACACCGTCCGGACACGCGTCCGCCGGCCGTCGCCCAGGTCGGCCGTGAACCTCCGCTCCCCGCCGGGGACGCTCAGTTCGGGTCCGGCGACGGTCACCGGGATCGGCGGTCGTACCGCGCGCGGTGCCGTCTCGAAGCGGTCGCCGGCGTGTTCGGCGAGGGCAGCGGTGAGCTGCCCGACATGCTGGTCCAGGTCCGCGCAGTTCACCAGGGTGTAGCGGTTCCAGGCGTCCAGGCTCCGGTCCTGTACGCGCGGCAGCGTGACCCCCGGCACCGTCCACAGCAGCAGGCGGGGCGGGGGCGGCGTGGTGTCGCTGTCGGCCGCCTTCTCGTGCCACAGGGAGACCGCGTGGATCTGCTCCCAGGACAGCGCGGCGTCGTGCAACGTGAGCCCGTGGGCGTCGATGCGCAGCCGGAACGGCCGTCGCACCCGGCGCAGTTGCATCCACCCATACCCGGTGACCGGTACGGAAAGGACTCCCAGGAGCGCCTGACCGGGGTCGGCGCTGCGGGAGGCGAGCAGCCACACGAGCGCGCCCGTCGCCAGGGCGATCCCCCAGCCGACCCACAGCCTCCCGCGTCTTCTCAGCGTTCGCTCGACCGTGAACTCCACTGCTCCCCGCCCCCCTTGTCGTTCCCCACCGGCACCATGATGCGTCCCTGCTGACCGGCATCCCCGTCCTCGGCGACAGGTGGTTGCCCTTCTGTGACGCCCGCGGGACATCGGCTCCCGCCGGCCTCTCCCCCGTCCCCGTCCGTTCACGGCTGTGTCGCCCCACGGTCCGTCGGTGCGGCGCGGCGGATGAGAACCTGGTCCGGTGCTGATAGATGGATTCGAGAAGGCCCCCGTCGTCGCCGGGGAGGAACTGCTGGCGCTGCCCGGTTTCTGGGCGGCCTACCTCCTGTGGCTGAGCCAGACCGAGGACTACGACCCGGTCCTGTCGTACTTCGACGTCGACGGGGCCGATGCCGACGCGGCCTACGACGCCCTGAACGACGAGGATCGGTGGCCCGTCTTCCGGATCCCCTTCACCGGCGGCCACACGGCGACGGTCCTCGGCGTCAACATCCCCGACGACCCGGAAACGGAGTACTTCATCACCCATCCCGCATGGGGACGGCACGGCCACTTGGCCACCATCAGCGGCCACCAGGCCGGCCCGGGGCTCTCCTGGCGGGAACTCCACCACATCGCCCGCACGCCCGACCTCGACGCCCCCGGGATCCACGACGAGCACGCCCGCCTGCTCCTCCTGCTGCCCGCACTCGGCGACCAGGACACACCCGAGGACGCCGCGGACCACGTCGGCAAGGCGCTGAGCCACGTGGGCATCCTCCCGAGCCGGGGCCTCGCCGAATCCCTCCTCACCGACCACCCCTTGTGGGAGCCGGTGGAGTGGACCCCCCTCGCGCCGTCCCCGCTCTCGGGCAGCCAGGAGCCCTTCCGGGGAATCCTGCAGTGCGACGAGCCCATGAGCCCGCGGTGCGGCATCCGCATCGCCCAGGGCATCACCCGGGAGCAGAGCGACCGGCTGGCCCGCGCACTGGGCACCTGGCCCGCGACGTAGGTCGGTCCACGGCGCGCCGCGGCGGGGTGGGCGTCAGCTCGCCGCGTCCGTCTCCCCGTGCTCCGTCTCCCCGCGCTCCGACTCCTGCTCCGGCTCCGCGGGGGCCGGCCCCGGAAGTTCACTTCCGGTCTCGAGCAGGCTCTTGAGGCTGGAGATGACGGCCGGCCACCCGCTCTGCAGCATCTGCAGCACGGTGCTGCCGGGTTCGAAACCGTCGTGGCGCACGGTGAGTTTGACCATCGCGCCGAGGGGCTCGATGTCGAAGGTGACGCGGGACCTCGGTTCCGCGGTGATCCTGGCCAAGGTCTCGTCCTCCACGCCGGCCGCCCGGGCCCAGTCGGAGGTGAAGGTGTGCCAGGTGTAGGAGAGCCGCCGGTAGGGATCCGATTCCAGGACGACCTGCTCGGGGTCCGCGTCCGCCAGCCCCTGACCGACCCAGGTCATGGGCGAGCCGGCCTTCCAGTCGCTGACGATCTCCACACCCCAATAGCGGCGTGTGAAAGCGGGATCGGTCAGGCCCCGCCAGAGCTTGTCCGGCGTCGTCTTGATGTAGGTGGTGTACAGGAATTCGGTGTCACCCATGGGTGGTGTCTCCAGTGCTTGTTTCAGGTCGGCGAGCGCGTGCACACGCGCACGGTCGTAGCGGCTGATCCACCGGTCCGCGATGGCATTGATCGGCTCGGCGTTGAGGTAGTGCAACTTCTCCCGGCCGCTCCTGACCGTGGTGACCAAATGGGCACCCTCCAGGACGGCCAGATGCTTGCTGACCGACTGCCGGGCCATGTCCAGGCCCATGCACAGCTCCGACAGGGTCTGTCCATTGCGGTTGTTGAGGCTGTCCAGCAACCGGCGCCGGCTCGTGTCCGCCAGTGCCTTGAACACCTCGTCCATCCCTGAGCCTCCATATGCAGCCGAACAGCTGCATGTCAAGATAGGCAGCCAATCGGCTGCATGTCAAGGCGGTCCGTGCGTCCACCTTCTGCGGGCTGCCCGATCGCCGCTTTCCGCAACACGGTGCAGCATGCACGCACAGTGCCACCGCAAATCCGCAATCCGCTCACACGGGCCGCCGCAGCCCTCAAAAGCCGCGTGAACCGATCGCCCTCCTTCCTTCGTTACAGAAGAGTCAGATCACTAGGTAAAGGCAGGTCGCACATGTCGGATGAGAATCGCGTCATGGAATTCCTCGAGCGGGTGGTCGCCGACAACGCGGCGGCGTTCGCCGGGCTGTCGACGTCGCTGGGTGTCCGCCTCGGCCTGTACCGGGCGATGTCGGGGGCAGGGGCCCTCACCTCGGGCGAAGTGGCCGAGAGGGCGGGACTGGTCGAGCGATACGTCCGGGAGTGGCTGGCCGCGCAGGTCGCCGGTGCCTACGTGCTGCACGACCCCGAGACGGACACCTATCTTCTGCCGGACGAGCATGCGGCCGTACTGGCCGATTCCTCTGTGCCGACCTACGTCGGCGGCGGATTCACCATGCTGAAAGCCCTCTACGGCGCTGAAGAGGCGATTGCGAGCGCTTACCGGAACGGTGGCGGTGTGGGTTGGCAGGATTACGGACCGGAACTCTCGGAGGGCGTCGCTGCTTTCTTCAAGCCCGGATACGAATCGGCTCTCGTCCAGGAGTGGCTCCCGGCCATGGACGGCGTCGAAACCAAGCTTCGGCGGGGCGCGTCGGTCGCCGATGTGGGGTGCGGCTTCGGCCACTCGACCGTACTCATGGCCAAGGCGTTCCCGCAGTCGCGCTTCCAGGGCTTCGACACCCATGCGCCCTCCATCGAAGCAGCCCGGGAGCTGGCCGAGGAGGCGGGCCTCGGCGATCGCGTGAGGTTCGACGTTGCCGCCGCGCACGACTTCCCCGGCGGCGACTACGACCTCGTCACGTTCTTCGACTGCCTCCACGACCTCGGCGATCCCGGTGCGGCACTCCGGCGCGCCGAGGCGGCCCTCGCCGACGACGGGAGCTGTCTCGTCGTCGAGCCGAACGTATCGGCCGAGCCCGGGGAGAACATCCACCCGATCGGCAGGTCCTTCGCCTCCACCTCCGCTGTTCTCTGTCTGCCGGCAGCCATGGCGCAGGGCGGCCCCCACGCGCTCGGCAATCACCCGGGCCAGGACGCCCTGAAGGACATCGCCGCCGAGGTGGGTCTCAGCAGTTGGGCACTCGCCGTCGAAACCCTCACCAACCGCGTCTACGACGTCAAGCGCTGACAGGACCCTCGGCGGACCCTCCCGCAGGGGCTCAACCGGTTCCGCGCCGGCATCTCCGTCTGAGATGCCGGCGCGGAGCTGCCGCCCGGCCGTACGGAGATCGCGAACGGTCACCGCACCTCGGGTCGGGCGACCGCGCGCAACTTGCGCAGGGCGTTGTGCTGGCGGCTCTTCACCGTGCCGGCCGGTACTCCGAGGATGCCCGCGGTCTCCTGGACGCTGCGGTCGTACAGGTACAGGTGCACCAGCACGGCTCGGTGCTCGGGAGACAGCCTGCGCAGCAGCGGCTTGGCCACCTGGGCGTCGTGGATCGCGTCGGTGTGGTCGGTGCCCGTCGCCGGGTCGCTGAAGGTGATCCCGACGGCCTCCCTGCGCGCGTGCGGCTTGCGTACCCAGTCGATGACCAGATGGCGGGTCACGGTGAAGAGCCAGCCCCGGACGGAGTCGTCCATGCCGCGCAGGCGGTCGATGTTCCGCCAGGCCCGCACGCTGGCCTCCTGGACGATGTCCTCGGCGAGTCCATGGTCACCCAGCATCTTCTCGGCGTACGAGACGAGGCCGTCCCGGTGCTCTCTCATGATCGCGCCGAGCAGATCGGTCCGGGACGTGGTCGTGAGGGGTGCTGCCATAGCGTTCTTGAACCATCTCTGTCGTACGGCGACCGGAGGCAGGGTGTCACCACCCCCACACGTGCGCTGCCGGCGAGGTGCATATGTGTGTCAGAGAGAGTGTTGCACACGTGTTGACAAGGGTGCTTTGCGGGTGTCTGGGTGACACATGTGAGCGCGGCGCCCTCCGGCCGCACCGCGCGCGCAACCGTCCCGCCCGGGGTCCTACGGCGCAGCGGCGGTCGTCAGTCCGCGTCCGGTGGGTGGAGGGCGTCGCGCAGGGCCGTCCGGGAGCCGATGCCCAGCTTCGGGTAGATCTGGTACAGGTGGGCGCCGACGGTCCGGTGCGAGATGAACAGCCGCTCGGCGATCTGCTTGTTCGTCAGCCCGCCGGCGGCCAGCTCCGCGATCTCCCGTTCCTGCGGGGTGAGGGCGGCCACGGCGCCGGTGCCGGGCTCGTCGACCACCTGTCCGGCGGCGCGAAGCTCCTTGCGGGCCCGCTCGGCCCAGGCCGCCGACTCCAGGCGCCGAAAGGTCTTCAGTGCGGCGGTCAGAGGGGCCTTGGACTCGGACAGGGCCCGGGACCTGCGCAGCCGTTCGCCCTGGGACAGCCGCACCCGGGCCACGGCGAACGGCCACCGGTCCCCGTCCGCGACGGCCAGCGCTTCGGAGAACAGCCGTGCCGCCTCGGCGTCGTCCTCCTCGACGAGGGCTTCGGCCGCGGCGGCGAGCAGGGCGAGCCGCGGTGAGAGCCCGGCGACGTTGGTCCGCCGCAAGGCGCGTACGTGTTCGAGCGCCTGCTCCCTCCGGTCGGTACGTACGGCCGCCTCCACCAGCTCGAAGAACACCCAGGCCGTGTGTGCCACGTAGGCAGGGAAGCTGCCGGCCGGGCTGATGGCGCTGATCCGGCCGAACGCGGCGTCGAAGTCGCCTTCGGCGATGTCCGCCAGGGCGTGCACGTGCTGGGCGCAGTGCACGGCCTCGCGGATGCCGCGCGGCGCCGCCCAGTTCGTCATCGCCTCGGCGAGGGCATGCGCGGTCCCCGCATCGCCCCGCGACGCCGCCACCAAGCCCTCGGTGTACTGGAAGAACCACGTGCAGACCGAATACCCGGACCTCCGGCACAGCGCCAGCCCCTCCCGGGACAGGTCCACCACCTCGGCCCACGTGCCGCGGTGGTAGCCGTCCAGGCACAGGTGCAGCAGCGCGCCGATGTGCCGGCGCACCGGGCCCCCGTCCCGCCCCTGCCGCACCAGCCGCCACGCCGCCTCGCGCATCTCGGCCAGCCGGTCCGGGTACAACGCCGCCGTTCCCACCCGCACGATCCGGGCGGGATCCGTCTCCTTCGTCGTGCTCGCGATGATCTCGTCCAGCTCCCGCAGCGTCGCCGGATCGGTGTGGGCCGGGTCGCCCCAGGTCTTGGCGGCGACCAGCAGCAGCCTCGGCGGCGCGGGCCGCAGCCGCGCGACCGCCGCGTAGTACGGCGTCCACAGCTCCTCGCGGGCCCCGTAGTTGCACAGCAGCAGCAGGAAATGCAGGGCATCGATGAGCGCCGGGTCCTCGGCGTCGTAGCCGTGACCACCCTCCTCGATGGCACCGACCAGCAGGCGGTGCGCCGTCGTGAGGTCTCCGTCGCCGTTCAGTACGAGCTGTACGGCGGCGGTCGCCGAACGGAGCGACGCGGCGTGCGCGGGATCGGCACGCGACGCGTCCTCCAGCAGTTCCGACGCGCTGCGCAGCGCGCCGATCGCCTCGGCGCCCACGTAGGCGGCTTCCGACAGCCGGCGCGCACGGTCGGTGTCCAGCGGGCTGAGGTCCGCGGCCCGGGTGAGCGCGGCGATCGCGGCGACGGCGTCGCCGCGGTCCAGGATGCGCCGCGCGGTGCGCTCCAGCAGGAGGGCGACCTCCTCGTCGGGCTGGAGGGTGGCCTCCCCCAGGTGCCAGGCCCGTCGTTCCGGCTTGCCGGCCAGTACCTCCGCCAGCGCCCGGTGTGCCGCGCGCCGCGCGCTGCTGGTGGCGGCCTCGACCACGGCCGACATGACCAGCGGGTGCCGGAACACCAGACGGCGCGGTGACTCCGCCACCCGCACCAGCCCGTCCAGCTCGGCGGGGTCCAGGTCGCGCAGGTCCGCGTCTCCGTCGGTGACCTGCGCGGCAGCGGACAGCACTCCGAGGTCGCCGGTGCCGTCCAGGGTGGCGAGCAGCAGGAGGGTGAGGGTCGCGGCGGGCAGGCAGCGGACCCGGGAGGCGAACACGGACTGCAGGCGCTCGCCCAGCGGCAGCACGGCCGGCAGCGCCTCCCGGGCCCGGCGCTGGCCCGCACGCAACGCGTCCGGGAGCTCGAGCAGGGCCAGCGGGTTGCCTTGCGCGGTGTCCAGCACCCGCCGGCGCACCGGGTGCGCCAGGTCGGGGAAGCGCAGGTCGACCAGGCGGGCGGCGGCGTCCGGGTCCAGGGCCAGCAGTTGGTGGGCGGGAAGCCCGCTGCCGTCGAAGAAGCTGTTCACGCCGGTACGGGAGGCCGCGAGGAAGCCGATGCCCGTGCCGGGAAGCCGCCGGGCGAGGAAGCCGAAGACGGCGGCACTGGCGCGGTCCACCCAGGGCAGGTCGTCCACGACGAGCAGCACGGGAGCGTCCTCCGCCGCCGAGCGCAGGAGGGCCAGCGCGGCGTTGCAGACCACCAGGCGCTCGGGGACCGGGCCGGCGCCGAATCCCAGGGCGATCTCGATGGCGTTCCGGCCGGGTGCGGGAAGCCGGTCCAGGACGCCGTGCAGCGGCAGGAGGACCTGGTTCAACGCCGAGTAGGCGACGTCGGCCTCGAACTCGACGCCGGCCGCGCGCAGGACGCGGCTCCCCCTCCCGGTGGCCGCCTCGGCCACGGCATCCAGCAGCGCCGACTTGCCGACGCCGGGCTCCCCGGACAGCAGCAGGACACCGTCCGCGTGCTCCGCGAACATCCCGAGGACGCGGCCGAGGTCACGCTCGCGCCCGACGAGGAGGTCGCCGGAGGCGAGCTGCCGCGCGTCACCGGAGGCCACCGGCCACCGCCTCTCGCCGGTCCCGCCCCGAGCGTTCCGGCACCCCGGCGTTCTCGCGCACCGCACCCGGCGACGGGCGCCCGCACGGCGACCGCGCGGGCTCGCGGCGTGACAGGTGTGCCGTCCGCGTGTGTGCGAACCGTGCCATGCGCCTTCCTCCTACGGTGCCCCGCCATTGTATGAGGCAGGCGATCACCTGCCTCCTCGGTCGGACCGCAGGTCACCGGGCGGCCGCGTACGGTCACCGCCTCAAGGCACCGGCGCGGGCCTGGCAGCGCGCATGTGTCCCGCCTGACACGACACCCCGGCAACCCCGCAGGGGGCCGCACACGATACGGTGACAAACTTACCGGGCGGTATCTTCACGGGGGACCTCCGCACACCCGGCACGTCGGCGCCTATCGTGATGAGTGTCGACACGTTTCCGCGGGTGACCCCCGGCGTGGGTACCATGCGCAACATCATCCATATCGAGGAGTGAACGGTTATGACGAGCCAGTCAGCCGCCACGCTCCGGTCGCGGTACGTGGAACAGGCCGCATCGGATCTGGAGGAGAACCGACGACGGCAGCGGGAGCTGTCGGACAGGATCGCGGTGCTGAAGCAGGAGGAGTCACTCCTGCTGGACATCCTGAGTCTCGCCGAGCGCTACGAGGGCTTCGCGGACGCATCGCGTCTGCCCGAGCAGCTGCAGGACGAGCCGGCCGTCGCGAAGAGGAAGCGGGGCTCGGCCAAGGGCGGTTCCAGGCGGTCTGCGTCGGTCGGCGCCGCTCCCGCAGGCACGGCGGCCGAGACCGGCGCCGAGGGGACGTCGCACCGGCCACTGCTCGGGGACCTGCTGGCGGACCTGCTCGGCGGCCACGACGAACCGCGCCCGGCGAAGGAACTGCGCGACGAGCTGATGACGAAGCACCCGGACCGCAGCCCCACCCCCCAGGTGGTGCGGAACACCCTGGAGTCGTTGGTCGCCAAGGGACGTGTCCAGCGCCACAAGCAGGAGCGTTCCGTCATGTACACCTTGCCGAGGGCCGCCGGGGCGAAGTAGTCCGGCCACCGCGGAAGAAGCCCCGACGGGCCGTCACGGCAGCTGGAACCCCAGGGCCGCCGCGGCCGTGGCGGCGGTGGGCTGCGACCAGCGCTCCGCCACCGCCTCGTTGGTGGACAGCGACCGCGGCTCGGCCACGTCCAGGTAGAGCGTGCCGTTCAGGTGGTCGGTCTCGTGCTGCACGATGCGCGCGGGCCAGCCGGTGAGCACCTCGTCGATCGTCCGGCCCTGCTCGTCCGACCCGCGCAGCCGCACCCGCGCGTGGCGAGCCGTCACCGCCTGGTAGCCCGGCACGCTCAGACAGCCCTCGAAGAACGCGGCCATGGTGTCGCCCTCCGCCTGGTAGGAGGGGTTGACCAGCACCCGGAAGGGCAGCGGGGTCCTCCCCCGGGCCTCGAGAGCCTCGTGCGGCCCGGAGGCCCGGTCCTCCACCACCGCGATGCGCAGCGGGACGCCGACCTGGGGCGCGGCCAGTCCCACACCCGGAGCGGCGAGCATCGTCTCGCGCAGCGCGGTGACGAACCGACCGAGCAGCGCGGTGTCGAACTGGCCCTCGTACGGCACGGCGGGGGTGCGCAGCACCGGGTCGCCGGCGGCCACGATCGGCAGCGGGCCGTCGACGCGCAGGAGTTGCTCGACCCGCTGGGTCAGGGATCCAGGAGTGGTCGGCTGAGAGGACACGGGCTCGGCCTTTCGACGGCAGCGGGGCAGGTGGCGGTCGCCTGCCCGTGGACGGGGGTGGGCGGGTCGGTGGGCAAGGTTCACCGGCGCGCCGGCGGGTTCGGCCCGGGGCCGATCCCCGAACACGGTAACCTCCCCGTCCCCCGGGTGCGGGAGTAACACATGTGTGGCGCGGTGCGGATGCGTTCACCCGATGACGTGCGGCAAGGAGGGACGCCCCCACGCCATCGGCGCGTGGAACGTCCTGTCACCGCCGGCAGCGTGGTGACGGGACGTTCGTGGCGCGGCGGTGTCAGGCGGGCAGGACGTTGTGGTTGAAGCGGAAGACGTTGGTCGGGTCGTACTGCTTCTTCACGGCGGCAAGTCGCTCGAACCGCTCCGGCCCGTACACCTCGCGTACGCCCTCGGTGTCGCCGGCCTCGTCCGGGGAGAGGAAGTTCACCATGTTGCGTCCCGCCGTCCATGGCGCGAGTCCGTCGACGACCTTCGCGAGGTCGGCCCGCAGCGCCTCCTCGTGGCCGGGAGCGCCCACCGCGAAGCCGAACACGACGTACGGGAGACCGCGGCTGGGCACCGAGTTGGGGTTCGCCGGTTCCCGGTCGAGAGCGCCGCCGAGGGCCCGTATCTCGACGTTCGCCAGGGTGCACCCCGACTCCGGTCCGGTGAGCTCGACGAGCGCCTTCGCCGTGCTCGCGGAGAACTCCTCCAGGCAGGCACTGCGGTCGAAGTACGGCATCGGGTCCACCGGATCCATGTGGATCTCCGCGATCGCGGTGAAGGACTTCTCCCCCACCAGGTCCATCAGCGCCGGGGCGGACTCACGGAGCGGCGCGATCAGTTCCGCGCCGTCGGCGGCCGAACCCAGGTAGCCGACGCGCAGGGCGACGACGAAGGCGCCGCGCAGCGGCTCGGGCAGCAACGGGATGTCGGGCAGCCGCTGGATGGCGACGGACGAGGTCATGTCCTCGCCGACCGTGGGGAGCCAGGTGCGCCAGGCCTCGAGTATCCGGGCCAGGTGCTCGCCGGGGAAGTAGACGCAGCCGCCGTAGAAGCGGGAGACCGGGAACACCTCGAACTCGATCGACGTCACCACGCCGAAGTTGCCCTTGCCGCCCAGCACCGCCCAGAACAGGTCGGGTTCGCTGTGCGGGGTCACTTCGCGCAGTTCGCCGTCGGCGGTGACCATGTCGAACCTGCGCACGTGGTCGGCCGCGTAGCCCAGGCTCCGCCCGAGCAGCGGGCTCTGGCCGCCTCCGAGGGTGTAGCCGACGACACCGACCTCCGGCGCCGAGCCCACGATCGGGGCCAGGCCGGACTCCGCGGTGTGCGGCAGCACGTCGCTCCACCTCACACCCGCCTCGACCCGCAGGACGTGCTCCCGGGGGTCGAGGGCGATGCGCTTCATCCGCCGCGTCGTGATCAGCAGACCGCCCTCCCCGGACGCGACCACCTGGTGGGCCGTGGACTTCACCGCGACGGGCATCCCGTGGCGGCCGGCGAAACGGACCGCCGCGCGCACGTCGGACGCGTCCGTCGCACCGACCACCACGGCCGGGCGGAGGGCACAGCTCAGGTTGTACGTGGCGCATTCGTCGGCGTATCCCTCCTCCCCGGCCTCCAGGACGGGACCCCGCACGGACCCCCGCAGCTCCGCCAGGTCCTCGGGCCGAAAGTTCACACTCGCCACGCAGATCACAACCTCACTACACACATGCGAAGCGCCCCCGTGGCATGTTCGTACCGGACATGCGGGACGCGCGGGACACACCCTGACACCAGGGGAACGAGCCGCACACCTTCCCGCGTTCACATGAACCTCGGCGTCGCACATGGTGCCAAGGTGTCGCCCGGCAGGATCCCCGTCACGTGGCGCATCTGCTGGAGTATCGAAGACGCCTCCTCGACGACGCGCACCACGGGCGGCACGGCGTCCGGGATCCCAGGCGTGCCCCGGCCCGGAGGAAGATCACGTCGGTCAGGACGGTCAAGTTACCTATGCGCGGCCGAGCCCCGATGACCAGAGTGAGGGGTGCCCACTCCGCCGGAGAGAGAGATCCATCGTCATGAGCGGCAACCAGCCGAGGATGCGGACCCCCCGAACCGCGTCGCGCACCTGCCCTGCGCTGTCCTTGGACATCGAGCGCGTACTGGGCGTCGCCGCCCGGCAGACGATCCGGGCCCGATTCCGGTTCGACCCGCAATCGCCGTGGATCGTGTCCGTGAGCTTCGGTGTCGAAGGCGGTCCCCAGGTCCTGTGGCGTATCGGACGGGACCTGCTCCAGCAGGGGCTGTACTCGATGAGCGGCCTCGGTGACGTCCGGATCCGGCCGTCGCATCCGGAGCAGCGGGACACCGCATGGCTCCAGCTGACCTCGGGGGACATGGCGGCCCTCTTCGAGCTGCCGGTGGCGCCGCTGGCGGCATGGCTGGAGCACACCTACGAGGTGGTTCCGGCAGGTCACGACCTGGCGGGTCTCGACTGGGTCCACGGCGCGGATCTGCTGCGCGGCGCCGAGGCGCACTCCGGCTGACACACGGTGTCCGGACCACCGGCGCACCGCGTGGCACCGGGTGCGCGAGCAGCCGCCCGTGTGTCCCCGGGCCCGCGGCGAGAGTGAACCTTTCCCGACCCGCCACACGTGTGAAGGATGTCGGCCGACGTGTCCACACACGGCCGCGTCCTCCAGTGGTATCCCGACCCGCCCTCACCGATCCAGATTGGCCGCCCGATGCATCTCGAACCTGTGGTCGCCAAGGCCGTCGACGCCTACCGGACCTGCGAGTTCGTCACCCTCGCCCGCGACGGCACGCCGATGGTGTGGCCGACGGTGGCCCACCGCCGCAACAACGGCACCTTTCTTGTCACCACGTCGCTCGCCTTCGCCCAGAAGGCGCTGAACGTTCGTCGTGACGGGCGGGTCGCCCTGCTCTTCTCCGATCCCACCGGCAGCGAGCAGGGCGTTCCGGACCAGATCTTCGTCTCCGGCACGGCGGCCTGTCCGGAGGAGGTCGTGACCTCCCCGGCGGGCGACGAGGCGTACTGGTCACTGCTCTTCGACCGCCAGCCCGACAGCCGGCGCTACGTGGACCCTCCCGCCCGCTGGCTCATGGACTGGTACTACCTGCGCCTGCTGATCACCATCATCCCGACCGAGGTGCGTACCCGCCCGCCCCTGGCCACGCGACTCGCCGTACCGCGGGACACTCCCCGCGGAACGTCGTCCCTCCCGGGTGCCGACGTCCTCGCTCGTTTCCCCACCGCCGTTCTCGGCGTCCGGGACGCCTCCGGTGCCCCCCTGCTCATGCGGACGCACACCGAAGCGGCACCGGAGGGGTTCCTGGTCGAGCCGGCCTCCGACTGCGAGGTCGTCCCCGGTCCGGCCGCGCTGCTCGTGCACCACCACGACGACCGCCTCGCCGCCCTCTACCAGGCGCTCGTGCGGGGGGAGCTGCAGCGGTGCGACGACGGGAGCTGGCTGCTGGTGCCGCGGCGGGTGATCCAGCCTAACGGCGAGGGAAACCCCCGGGACCAAATGCGCGTCCTGCGTACCGCCCGCCGGACGACGAAGGCCTACCTGAGCCGCCGTGGCCTTGCCCGGCCGCGCGTGGACTGGCCTGCCCTGAAGAACCTCGCCCGGGCATCCGCCGCACGGGAATCGCGAGAGGAATAGCGGCGCTGGGAGGAGCCGCCGCTGCGGGCCTGCGTCAGGGGGCCCGCCAGATGTTGTCGTAGGCATCCTGCTCGATCGTCAGCCGCTGCCGTACCGCCTCCAGTTCCTCCACGGCGGCGTTCACCTCGGCGAGTACGGTCGCCACCGTCTCGTCCGTGACCTCCGTGACGTCGGGCGCCTCGCTGCCGGGGTCCGCGGGAACCCTCGCGGCGGCGGCGAGTGCGACCAGGACGGGCTCCTTGGACGTCCACCGTTCGACGGCCTCCCGGCGAGCGGTGGAATCGACCAGCACCAGCTCTCCGGCCTCCAGTGGCCACCAGTGACGGCGCCTCATGACGGCGGCTCCGGAGGCCCGCAGGTCCTCCCGATAGGCGGCTGCCAGGTCCCGGCCCCGGCGCCACAGCCAGTCCTTGACCGACTCGTACGGTGCAGGTGCGACGGCTGTGGCGGCCTGGTCCAGGAGGCGGTCGCCCGTGGAGAAGCGGTCGCCGGGAACGACGAGGTCACCGTCCAGGGTGGCCGCTCCGTGGGCGAGCAGGTCGAGCAGTTCGGCCCCCGCGAGCGCGAGGGAAAGGTCGCCCTGCGGTACCGGGGGGCTCGGCGACACATGCATGACGACGATCAGCAGGTCCTGTGGTGTGGTCATGGCGGCTCTCCGTCGTAGAGGCCACCACAGTACGTCGCGGGCGACCCCGGTCCCGCCGCCGACACGGCAGGTCCGCCGCCGCCCGCCACTCCTCCGGAGCGGACGTCGCGGGTCGCGGGAGTGCGTTCCCGCGGCCCTGCTCACGGACGGGGCGTCAGCAACGGTAGGTGCCGGGAGACCTGGGCATACTCCCGGTCGTGACGACGTATGACCGCATCGGCGCGACGTACCATCACACGCGGCGACCCGACCGCCGGATCGATGCCGAGATCCACGGGGCGCTCGGCGATGCCGGCACCGTCATCAACGTCGGCGCCGGGACCGGCTCCTACGAACCACCGCGAACGGTGCTGGCGGTGGAACCCAGTGCGGTGATGATCGCCCAGCGCCCGGCGGGATCCGCGCGGGTCCTGCGGGCACGCGCGGAGTCACTCCCCATCGCCGACGATGCGGCCGACGCGGCGATGGCCCTGCTGACCGTGCACCACTGGACGAACCTGGAGGCAGGCGTCAGGGAGCTCCTTCGGGTCGCGCGGCGGCGCGTCGTCGTCCTCACCTGGGACCAGGCCGTCTTCCGCAGGTTCTGGCTGCTGGAGGAGTACCTGCCGGCGGCGGCCGCGTTCGACGACACGCGGGCGGTCCCGATCGACCGGCTGGTCGCGCTGCTGGGGGGCGCGCGTGTCGAGAAGCTCCCGATCCCGCACGACTGCACCGACGGATTCGGTGCCGCGTTCTGGCGCCGGCCCGGGGCGTACCTCGATCCGGAAGTGCGGGCGGGCATCTCGATGCTCGCCCAGACCGGCGAGGAAGCCCTCCGCCCGGGCCTGGCCCGGCTGTCCGACGACCTGACGTCCGGACGGTGGCACGAACGGCATGCCGACCTGCTGGAACGCGATGTCCTGGACGTCGGCTACCGGCTTCTCGTGGCGGAGCTTCAGTAGCGGACGGACAAGCCCCGCCGAACGCACGTGGCGTAGGCGGGCGGGCGTCACCACATCCCTCCGGACACCGCGTCGTGGACGGTCTCCCAGATTCCGTCCCCGTCCGCGTACGGAAGCGGGTCGACCCGCGACAGCGCTTCCCTGATGTCCTCCGCGACGGCGATCAGGTCGTCGATCTCCGGAAACTCGTCCGGGGGGTCGTAGTCGGGCCGGCGGCGCTCCAGGAGGTACATGCCGTAGGCCATCCCGGAGACGTCGGTGTGGACCTCCTCGATCCGGCGGGTGTCGGGGTTGATCGCGCGGACGGACCCCGTCCTCCCGTCGAGCACCACGTCGCTCGAGAACGCCCGGCCCAGATGCAGCCAGTGGTGCGCGTCTGAGGTGAAGCCTTCGAAGGCCACCAGGCGGCCGACGTCCCGGTGCGCGGACAACCGGGTCAGTCCGTCCGCCAGGTCCTCCCGGAGTTCGAAGAGCACGCCGTCGGCCCGGGGCAGGCCCACTTCGGCCAGGAAGCGGGCCGTGTCCTCGTGGACGAGCAGGTCCCCCTGCACGTCGAGGGGGACGCGCACGATGCGCCCCGGAGCGAAAACCTCGGCGAGGAGGGCGGGGGTCACGGAGGCGATCATGGTGCTTCCCGTTCGACGGATCCATCTGAAACGGACTCAGGCTACGTCTCCCCTCCGTGATGCTCGCCGCCGGTCGGAGCGGTGCCGCGGCGCTCGAGGCCACTGCCGGGCGGTCTCTCCCGGGTCGCTCTCCCGCCGTCCGGCGACAGCCGATCCGGGGAAGTGGTCGCAGTGAGGGGCCTCGTTCACCCGGGCGATGCGGCGGGTGCACTGCGATCGCCCTGCCACCGCAAGATCATCCCTGTGCTCACTGGAAGTAACTCCACGTTTGCCTACCATCGCTACATTCCGCGGAAGTAAAGCTCGGTAAAGCACAAGTAATTTGCGCGAATATCAGAAAGCACCGGAAATGACGAACCCGTTCGAGGACCAGGACGCCACTTACCTGGTGCTGGTCAACGCAGAAGAGCAGCACTCGCTGTGGCCGACCTTCGTCGACGTCCCCGAGGGCTGGGAGATCGCATTCGGCGAGGCTTCACGACAGGACTGCCTGGACTACATTGAGCGTACATGGACCGACATGCGGCCCAAGAGCCTGGTCGACGCCATGGGTGGCAACTGAACGCACCGGCACCTGCGGTCCGTTGGATCCCGGCGGACCGCACTCGGGGCCGGGCGACCGGGCAGGGACCGTCGCACGTACCTTGCGGCCCCGCCGCTCCCCGAGCTCCGGAGCGGCTCCCCCGCCCGCCGCCCGGAACCGGAACGCGGACCACGGGTGACCCGACGGGCGCCGGACCGTCCGCCCGGGCCGCATTCAAGGCGGCCCTTCGTTCTTCTGATGTCAGCGAGAACGCACCACACCTTCAAAAACAACTAAAGGGCCTCCCCGGTCGCCACCCCGGGGGCCCGCATTGCACCGCGCACGCGGCCGGACTCCGAGAGCGAAATCAATCTGTCGCCGACAGAATCCGAGTCCGTGTGGCACAGGAATTCGCGCTGATTTCTCGCTGGATATCAAGTACACGGGGTATTCAATATGCCTAACCATGCCAAGAAGGCCCTGACCGCGGCTCAGAAGGGCATCTGGTACGCCCAGGCACTGGATCCGGAGAGCCCGGCCCAGAACATGGTGGAGTACCTGGACATCGCCGGCCCTCTGCAGCTCGCCCTGCTGGAGAAGGCGTTCGGCCAGGCGCTGGCCGAGGCCGAGGTGTCGCACCGGCGGTTCGGGCAGGACGACGACGGCCCGTGGCAGGTGGCGGAACCCCTGGCCGACTACCGGTTGCCCGTGGTCGACCTGCGGGCGGAGCCCGAGCCGGTGGCGGCCGCGGAGGCATGGATGCGGGCCGACGCGGCGCGCCCCGCCGATCTCGAACACGGCCGGATCATCACCTTCACCGCGCTCACGGTGGGCGAGGACAGGACCGTGGTGTACCTGCGGGCCCATCACATCGCGGTGGACGCCGTCGGCTACGGGGTGTGGCTGAACCGGGTGACGGAGATCTACACCGCCCTCGAAGGGGGGCGCGACTGCCCGTTCACGCCGTTCGCGACCCTCGAGGAGATCCTGGCCGACGACGCGTCGTACCGCGGGAGCGAGCGGTTCGCGCGGGACCGGGCGTACTGGGCCGAGCGGATGGAGGACGCGCCCGAGGCCGTCACCCTGGCCTCCGGGACGGCGTCGGCGTCCCACCGTGCTCACCGCCGCACCGCCGAGGTCTCGGCCGAGGTCGCCCAGTCGCTTCGGCAGGTGGCCCGCGCCTCGGGTGTCGCCCTGCCCGCCCTGCTGGTCGGGGCCGCCGGGCTGTACGTGCACCGGGTGGCGCAGGCGCAGGACGTCGTGATGGGGCTGACCGTCACGGCGCGCAAGGGGTCGCAGGTGCAGGGCTCGGTGGCGAGCATGGCCCAGGTGCTGCCGCTGCGCATGCGCGTCGCGGCGGGCATGAGCGTACGTGACCTGGCCAGGGAGGCGTCCGCGCGGAGCCGGGGGGTGCTGCAGCACCAGCGCTATCGGTACGAGGACCTGTACCGCGACCTCAAACTCGCCCGCACGGGCGGTCGCATGTTCGGTCCCGCGATCAACTTCCTTCCCGACGACCGGACGATGCCCCGGTTCGGGCGTTGCGAGACCACCGCGCGCACCTACCTGGCGAACGGTGCGGTGGACGACCTGACGATCCTCATCTACGAGCGGGACGCGGGTCTGCGGCTTGACTTCCTGGCCAACCCCGCGCTCTACACCGAGGAGGAGAACGCCGCCCACCAGGTGCGGTTCCTGCATCTGCTCACGGCCCTGGCCGGCCTGGAGCCGGACGCGCCGATCGCCCGGCTGGACCTGGCCACCCCCGTCGAACACCACCGCGTGCTGGTGGAGTGGAACGACACCGCCCGGGACGTCCCCCTCACGACGCTTCCCGAGCTGTTCCAGTCGCAGGTCGCGCGCACGCCGGACGCGACAGCGGTGGTGTCCGGGGACACCCGCCTGACGTACGCGGAGCTGAACGCCCGGGCGAACCGTCTGGCGCGGCTGCTGGTCGCCAAGGGTGTGGGGCCGGAGGACCGGGTGGCCGTGCTGATGGACCGCTCGGCCGACCTGGTGGTCGCCCTGCTCGCGGTGGTGAAGGCGGGGGCGGCTTACGTGCCGGTCGACCCCGCCTACCCCGCCGACCGGATCGGTTACATGCTCCAGGACGCCCAACCCGGCCTCGTGCTCGCCAATGAGACGGCGCGGGAGGAACTGCCGGACGGGGTGACTCCTCTGGTGGTCGATGCCCCGGCTACCGTCGCCGTGCTGGAGGACCTGGGTGACGCCGACCTGGCCGACGCCGAGCGGTGCGCGGTGCTGCGGGCCGCGCATCCGGCGTACGTGATCTACACCTCCGGGTCCACCGGCCGGCCCAAGGGCGTGGCGGTGCCGCACGCGGGGCTGGTGAACCAGTTGCTGTGCCTGCGCGAGGCAAGCGGCACGAAGGCCGGCGACGTCGTGCTGGCCCGTACGTCCGCGAGCTTCGACGCGGCCGGGTGCGAGGTGTGGCTGCCGCTGGTCAGCGGTGCCGCGATGTCCCTGGTGTCCGCCGAGGAGGCCAGGGATCCGCAGAGGTTGATGGCGCACATCGTGGGCCACGGCGTCACGGTGGCGCAGCTCGTTCCCTCGATCCTGGACACCCTCCCGCTGGAGGACGCGGGTCGCCTCCGGCTCGTCCTGTCCGGTGGCGAGGCGCTTCCCGCTCCTCTGGCGGCGCGCGTCGCCGAGGCGTGGGGCGTTTCGCTGATCAACCTGTACGGGCCGACCGAGACGACCATCCAGGTCACGTACGGACGGTGGAGTGCGACCGACCACGCGCACTCCACCGTGCCCATCGGCCGCCCGGTGTGGAACACCCGGGCGTACGTGCTCGACGGTGCGCTGCGGCCGGTGCCGCCGGGTGTCCCGGGCGAGCTGTACGTCGCCGGCGTGCAGTTGGCTCGGGGGTACCTGGACCGTCCCGCCCTCAGCGCGCAGCGGTTCGTGGCCAGCCCGTTCGCGTCGGGCGAGCGGATGTACCGGACCGGTGACCTGGCACGATGGGGCGCCGACGGTCAGCTGGAGTACCTGGGCCGGGCGGACGACCAGGTGAAGATCCGCGGTTTCCGGATCGAGCCGGGTGAGGTCGAGGCCGCGCTGACGGCGCATCCGTCCGTGGGCCGGGCTGCGGTGGTCGTACGTGAGGACCAGCCCGGCGACCGGCGCCTCGTCGGCTACGTCGTCCCGGCGAGTGATGCGGACGGTGTCGACATCGCGGACGTCCGGGCCGGTCTGTCGGCCGTACTGCCCGGCTACATGCTGCCGGCGGCGATCGTCGCACTGGACGCACTGCCGCTGACGGTGAACGGCAAGCTGGACCGCAAGGCCCTGCCCGCTCCGCGTCACGATGCGGACAGCGGCGGCCGGCGTCCGGCGACGGCACAGGAGGAGATCCTGTGCGCGCTGGCCGCCGACGTGCTCAACCTGCCCTCCGTCGGGGTCGACGACAACTTCTTCGAGGTGGGCGGGCACTCCCTGCTTGCGACCCGGCTGGTCAGCCGCATCCGGTCGGTGTTCGGGGTCGAGGTGCCGATCCGGACGCTGTTCGAGGCACCCACGTTCCGTGAACTGGCGGGCCGGCTGACCGCCTCCGGCGCGTCCCGGCCGCCGTTGACGCCCGCGCGGCGACCGGAGCTGGTGCCGCTGTCGTACGCCCAGCAGCGCCTGTGGTTCCTCAGCGAGCTGGAAGGCCCCTCGGCCACCTACAACATCCCCATGGCGCTGCGGCTGACCGGCACCCTGGACACCGACGCCCTGCACGCCGCGCTGCACGACGTCGTGGGCCGGCACGAGGTGCTGCGCACGGTCTTCACGACCGTGGACGGCCGGCCCTACCAGCGAATCCTTCCGTCCGAGGAAGCCCGTGTCGTGCTGCCGGTCGTACCGGTGACCGAAGGTGCCCTGCAGTCCTGGGTGACCGAGGCCGCGGGGCACCGGTTCGACCTGGCCACTGACGTCCCCGTCCGCACGTCGCTGGCCGAGGTGGGGACGGACGACCATGTGCTGGTCATGGTGGTGCACCACATCGCGGGCGACGGCTGGTCACTCGGCCCGCTGGCGCGTGACCTGTCGGCCGCCTACGCCGCACGCGCCACCGGTGAACCCCCCGCGTGGGGCGCGTTGCCGGTGCAGTACGCCGACTACGGGCTGTGGCAGCGGGAGCTGCTGGGTGACGCGGCCGACTCCGCCAGCCTGCTGTCGGAGCAACTCGCCTACTGGCGCAACGCGCTGGACGGGGCGCCCGACGAACTGGCCCTGCCCACCGACCGGCCCCGGCCCCCGGCGGCCAGCCACCGCGGCGGTACCGTCGACCTCCACATCGGCGCCGAGGTCCACCAGGCGCTGGCCGAACTGGCCCGTGCCCGCGGCGTCACCGTGTTCATGGTGACGCAGGCGGCACTGGCTGTGCTGCTGAACCGCCTCGGCGCCGGGGACGACATCCCCATCGGCACCCCTGTCGCCGGACGCACCGACGAGGCGGTGGAGGACCTCGTCGGGTTCTTCGTCAACACCCTCGTCCTGCGCACCGATGTGTCCGGCGATCCGACGTTCCTGGACGTGCTGGATCAAGCGCGTGAAACGGCCCTGGGCGCGTACGCGCATCAGGACGTGCCGTTCGAACGGCTGGTGGAACAGCTCACCCCGGCCCGGTCGATGGCCCGCCACCCCCTGTTCCAGGTGATGCTCACCCTCCAGAACAACACCACACCGGATCTCGAACTGCCCGGCCTGGACGTCGAGATCCTGCCCGCCGGCGACGTGCCCGCCAAGTTCGACCTCGACGTCCAGCTCGGCGAACACCTCACCGACGCGGGCGAACCCGCGGGCCTGCACGGCGCGATCACCTACGCCACCGACCTGTTCGACCACGACACCGCCGCCGGCATCGCCGAACGTCTCGTCCGGGTCCTGGAAGCGGTGAGCGCCGATCCGTCGGTCCGTGTGCGCCGGATCGACGTCCTCAGCCCGGCCGAACACCACCGGATCCTGGAGGAGTGGAACGACACCGCCCGGGAGGTGCCGCTGGCCACCGTGGCGGAGTTGTTCCAGGCGCAAGCCGCACGCACCCCGGACGCCACCGCCGTGGTGTTCGACGGCGTCGACGTGTCCTACGCGGAACTCGACGCCCGCGCCAACCGGCTCGCCCGGCTGCTGGCCGAGCACGGGGCGCGGCCCGAACAACTGGTCGCGCTGGCCCTTCCCCGGTCCGTCGACCTCGTCGTCGCCATCCTGGCCACCCTCAAGGCAGGCGCCGCCTACCTCCCGATCGATCCCGCTCACCCGGCCGATCGCATCGCCTATGTGATGGCCGACGCCCGGCCCGCGCTGGTGGTGACGACCCGTGCGGTGGAGCCGGTGCTGCCGGAGGGCGCGGCGCGCCTGGTCCTGGACGCCCCGGAAACCGTCGAGGCGGTCTCAGGTCGTGACGGTGGGGACCTGACCGAAGCCGAGGGTGGCGTAGCGCTGCTGCCCGCCCACCCCGCGTACGTGATCTACACCTCGGGCTCCACGGGCCGGCCGAAGGGGACGGTGGTCTCGCACCACGCGCTCGGCAACTTCGTGGCCGCCCTGCGCGAGCACCTGGCCCTGGGCACCGACGACGCCCTCGTCGCCGTGACCACGGTGGCGTTCGACATCCACACACTGGAGGTCTACGTACCCATGCTGTCCGGCGCCCGCGTCGTGCTCGCCGACCGCGACACCGCCCGGGACCCGCAGGCCCTGGCCGAACTGATCCGCCAGTCGGCCGCCACGGTGCTCCAGGCGACGCCCGCGGTGTGGCAGGCCCTGGCCGCGGAGGCACCGGACGCGATCAGCGGGCTGCGGGCGCTGGTCGGCGGCGAGGCACTGCCCCCGGCGCTCGCCCGGCGGCTGACGGCGACCGCGACGTCGGTGACCAACCTGTACGGCCCGACCGAGACCACCGTGTGGTCGGCGTTGGCAACCCTGCATCCCGGAGACGGCACCCGTGTACCCATAGGGCAGCCCATCTGGAACACCCGGGTGTTCGTGCTGGACGCGGGTCTTCGAACGGTGCCGGTCGGCGTGGCCGGGGAGCTCTACATATCCGGGTCCGGCCTGGCCCGGGGATACCTCGACCGGCCCGCGCTGTCCGCGGAGCGGTTCGTCGCCAACCCCTACGGCGGGGCGGGCGAGCGGATGTACCGCACCGGGGACCTGGTCCGCTGGAACACCGACGGGCAGCTGGAGTACCTGGGCCGCACCGACGACCAGGTCAAGGTCCGCGGCTTCCGCATCGAACTCGGCGAGGTCGAGGCGGCTCTGCTCGCCCACCCGTCCGTCGCCCAAGCGGCGGCGGTGGTGCGTGAGGACCAGCCGGGCGACAAGCGCCTGGTCGGCTACGTCGTCCCGGCAAGCGGCGCGGAAGGCCTCGACATCGGGGACGTCCGTGCCGGCCTGTCAGCCGTACTGCCGGACTACATGGTGCCGGCGGCGGTCGTCGTACTGGACGCGCTCCCGCTCACGGTCAACCGCAAGCTGGACCGCAAGGCGTTGCCCGCCCCCGACTACGGCACCGGTGTCGGCGGCCGCGGTCCGTCGAGCGCGCAGGAGGAGATCCTGTGCGCGGTCTTCGCCGAAGTGCTCGACCTGGCGTCGGTCGGGGTCGACGACGACTTCTTCGAACTCGGCGGCCACTCCCTGCTCGCGACCCGGCTGGTCAGCCGTATCCGGTCGGTGCTCGGGGTGGACGTGCCGATCCGGACGGTGTTCGAGACCCCCACCCCGGCCGCCCTCGCCGGCCGGCTGACCGCCACCTCCCGTGCCTCCCGGCCCCGGCCGGCACCGGCGCGGCGGCCGGAACTGGTGCCGCTGTCGTACGCCCAGCAGCGCCTGTGGTTCCTGGGCGAACTGGAAGGCCCCGCAGCCACCTACAACATCCCGATGACGCTGCGCCTGACCGGCACCCTGGACACCGACGCCCTGCGCGTCGCGCTGCACGACGTCGTGGCCCGGCACGAAGTCCTGCGCACCGTGATCACCACCCTCGACGGCCGGCCCCACCAGCGCATCATCGGCACGGACGAAGTCCCTGACCTGCTCACCTTCGTCGACGCCGAACAGGCCTCACAGGCCGGGGCCGAGGCGGCCGCGCACCGCTTCGATCTCGCGAACGAGATCCCGCTGCACGCCCGCCTGATCCGGACCGGTCACGATGAGCATGTGCTGGTCGTCGTCCTCCACCACATCGCGGGCGACGGCTGGTCCCTCGGCCCGCTGGCACACGACGTGTCCACCGCCTACGCCGCCCGCGCCACCGGTGACGTCCCCACCTGGGCAGCGCTGCCCGTGCAGTACGCCGACTACGCCCTGTGGCAGCGGGAGCTGCTGGGTGACGCGTCCGACCCCGGCAGCCTCCTGACCGAGCAGCTCGCCTACTGGCGCCACGCGCTGGACGGAGCGCCGGAGGAGCTGGCACTGCCGGTCGACCGGCCTCGTCCTCCCGTGGCCTCCCACCGCGGCGGCACCGTCGCCCTCCACATCGACGCCGACGTCCACCAGGCGGTCGTCGACCTGGCGCGGGCGCGGGGTGTGACCGTGTTCATGGTCGTCCAGGCGGCACTGGCTGTGCTGCTGAACCGCCTCGGCGCCGGGGAGGACGTCCCCATCGGCACCCCCATCGCCGGGCGCACCGACGAAGCACTCGACGACCTGGTCGGGTTCTTCGTCAACACCCTCGTCCTGCGCACCGACCTGTCGGGGAACCCCGACTTCAGCCGGCTCCTCGAACGCACGCGTGAGCACGCGCTCAACGCCTACGCGCACCAGGACATCCCGTTCGAGCGCCTCGTGGAAGAGCTCTCGCCCACCCGGTCGATGGCCCGCCACCCCCTGTTCCAGGTCATGCTCACCCTGCAGAACAACGCGCGGGCCACGCTGGAACTGCCCGGCCTGTCCGCCGAGGCGCTGCCCACCAGCGACGGCCCCGCCAAGTTCGACCTCGACGTCCAGCTCAACGAACACCTCACCGACAACGGCAATCCCGCCGGCCTCCACGGCGTCCTCACCTACGCCACCGACCTGTTCGACCACCGCACCGCCGCCGCCATCGGCGAACGCTTCACCCGGGTCCTGCGAACCGTCACCGCGCATCCGTCCGTCCCCGTGAGCCGGATCGACGTCCTGAGTCCGGCCGAGCACCAGCGCGTCCTGGTGGAGTGGAACGACACCGCCCGGGAGCTGCCGCAGGCCACGGTCGCCGAGTTGTTCGAGTCCCAGGTCGCACGCACCCCGGACGCCACCGCCGTGGTGTTCGAAGGCTTCGAGGTGTCCTACGCCGAACTCAACGCCCGCGCCAACCAGCTCGCCCGGCTGCTGGTCGAACACGGAGTGGAACCCGAGCGGCTGGTGGCCCTGGCCCTTCCCCGGTCCGTCGACCTCGTCGTCGCCATCCTGGCCACCCTCAAGTCAGGGGCCGCCTACCTCCCCGTCGATCCCGGTCACCCGGTCGATCGCATCGCGTATCTGCTCGCCGAGGCACGGCCCTCAGTCCTCATCGGCGGCGACGCGGCGTGGGAGAGCCTGCCGGGCGTCGACGTCACTCGTCCGTCCCTCGACGACCTGTCGAGCCGGGCCGCGTCTGATCTGTCCGACGCGGACCGGCGCAGCCCGCTGCTGCCCGACCACCGCGCGTACGTCATCTACACCTCGGGCTCCACGGGGCGTCCCAAGGGCGTCGCGGTCACGCATCGCTCGCTCGCCAACAACATCGGCGCCGCCGCGCCGGAGTACGGGATCGACGAGCGTGCGCGGATGCTGGGGGCGACGGCGTTCAGCTTCGACGTGTCGGTGCAGGACCTCTTCGTCACCCTGGTCTCCGGTGCGGCCTTCGTGCTGGCCGCCGATGAGGACCGGGTCGACCTCGAGCGCCTCCAGGACTTGATGCGTACGCAGAACGTGTCCGTGGCGCACGTGACTCCGGGGGTCGCGCGGCAGTTGGACCCGGCGCGCCTGCCGGAGCTGCGGACGCTCGTGGTCGGGGGTGAGGCGCCGAACGCGGGTCTCGTCAACCGGTGGGTCACTGCCGACCGGGAGTTCTTCAACAGCTACGGGCCGACGGAAACGACCATCGGTGCCACGCTGATGCGGTGTGCCGGCCGGTCGTGGGAGCGCACTCCGCCCATCGGCCGCCCGCTGGCGAACGTACGGGCCTTTGTGCTGGACGCGGTGTTGCGGCCGGTGGCTCCGGGAGTGGCCGGGGAGTTGTACCTCGCCGGCGTGCAGGTGGCCCGGGGATACGTCAACCGGCCCGGGCTGACGGCGGAGCGGTTCGTCGCCAACCCGTACGGTCAGCCCGGCGAGCGGATGTACCGCACCGGTGACCTGGTGCGCTGGAACACCGACGGGCAGCTGGAATACGTCGGCCGCACCGACGACCAGGTCAAGGTCCGCGGCTTCCGCATCGAACTCGGCGAGATCCAGGCGGCTCTGCTCGCCCAACCGTCCGTCGCCCAGGCGGCTGTCATCGTCCACGAGGACCAGCCGGGCGACAAGCGCCTGGTCGGCTACGTCGTCCTGGCGAGCGGAACGCACAATGTGGACGTCCGTGCCGGCCTGTCGGCCGTACTGCCGGACTACATGCTGCCGTCCGCGATCGTCGAGCTCGACGCGCTCCCGCTCACGGTGAACCGCAAGCTGGACCGCAAGGCCCTGCCCGCCCCCGACTACCGCGCCGCGAGCCCGGGCCGGAAACCGCGGACCCTCCAGGAGCAACTGCTCACCCAGGCGTTCGCCGACGTCCTCGGCCTCCCGCACGTCGGGGTGGACGACAACTTCTTCGACCTCGGCGGACACTCCCTCCTGGCCACCCGTCTCGTCAGCCGTATCCGTGCCGCCCTCGGGGCCGAGGTCCCGGTCCGGGCCCTGTTCGAAACCCCCACGGTCGCGGGGCTCGCCCTGCGTCTCGCGCAGAGCGGCGCCGACGCCGCACGCCTGCCGCTGACCGTCCGGCCGCGGCCCGCGACGGTGCCGCTGTCGTACGCCCAGCAACGCCTGTGGTTCCTGGAACAGTTGGAAGGGCCGTCCGCGCTCTACAACATCCCCATCGCCCTCCGCCTCACCGGCGACCTCGACCCCGACGTCCTCCGGGCCGCGCTCTCCGACGTCGTCGCCCGCCACGAAGTGCTCCGGACCGTCTTCGCGCATGTCGACGGCGCACCCGAGCAGCGCGTCCTCGCCCCTCAGGCGATCGACCTGCCGTTCTCTTCGGAGGAGATGCCGGAGGGCGAGGTGGCTGAGGCAATCGCTGAAGAAGCGCGTCGCCCCTTCCACCTCGCCGACGACCTTCCGCTGCGCGCACGGTTGTTCGCCATGGCCCCACAGGAACACGTGCTGGTCCTGGTACTGCACCACATCGCCGGCGACGGCTGGTCCCTGGCGCCGCTCGCCCGCGACATCTCCACCGCCTACACCGCCCGGGCAGGCGGCCGGACGCCCGCGTGGGAAGCTCTCCCGGTCCAGTACACGGACTACACGCTCTGGCAGCGCGACCTCCTGGGCGACGACCACGACGCGGCGAGCGTCCTCAACCGCCAACTGGACTACTGGCGCGAGGCCCTCACCGGTCTGCCGGAGGAACTCGCCCTGCCCACCGACCGGCCCCGGCCGCCGGTGGCCTCCCACCGGGGCGGGACGGTCGGCCTGCGCATCGACGGCGAACTCCACGAGCGGATCACCGGCCTGGCCCGTGCCGAGGGCGTCACCGTCTTCATGGTGCTGCAAGCCGCCCTCGCCACGCTGCTCTTCCGCCTCGGCGCGGGCGCCGACATCCCCATCGGGACCTCGCTTGCGGGCCGCACCGACGAGAACCTGGACGAGCTGGTCGGGTTCTTCGTCAACACCCTGGTCATCCGCACCGACGTCTCGGGGGAACCGTCCTTCCGGGAACTGATGCACCGCGTGCGCGAACGGGGCCTGGACGCCTTCGCCCACCAGGACGTGCCGTTCGAACGGCTGGTGGAGGACCTGGCCCCCGCCCGGTCCATGGCCCGCCATCCGCTCTTCCAGGTCATGCTGGCGCTGCAGAACGCCGCTCCGGCCGACCTCGCCCTACCCGGCGTCGAGACCCACGTCCTGGACACGGGTGACCTGCCCGCCAAGTTCGACCTCGACGTCCAGCTCCGCGAGACCGGCACCGGCGGCCTGACCGGCTCCCTCACCTACGCCGCCGACCTGTTCGACCACGGCACGGCGGAGTCGCTGGCCGAGCGGTTCGTCCGGGTCCTCGACATCGTGACCGCCGACCCCGCGCGGCCGGTCACCGACATCGACCTGCTCGGCCCGGACGAGCGTCACACCGTGCTGGAGACGTGGAACGACACCGTGCACGAAGTGCCGGTGGCGCCGCTTCCGGACCTCTTCCAGGCCCAGGCCGCACGCACCCCCGACGCCACCGCCGTGGTCTTCGAGGACGAACGGCTGTCCTACGCCGACCTCAACGCACGGGCCAACCGGCTCGCCCGGCACATGGCCGGACGCGGCGCCGGACCCGAAACCCTTGTCGCGGTCCACCTGGAGCGCTCCGCCGATCTCGTCGTCACCCTGCTGGCCGTCCTCAAGACGGGTGCCGCCTACCTCCCGGTCGACCCCGACCACCCGGCCGACCGCATCACCCGGCTCCTTGCCGACGCCAATCCCGTACTGCTGGTCACCACGGCTGCCCTGAACCCGGCGGACAGCGGACAGCTCCCCCGCCTCGTCCTCGACGACCCGGAAACGGTGCTCGCCCTCAACGGCGCGTCCCCGGCCGACCTCGACGACGGCGACCGCACCTGTGGCCTTCTCGTCGATCACCCGGCGTACGTCATCTACACCTCCGGGTCCACCGGACGCCCCAAGGGCGTGACGATCACCCACCGGGGCCTGGTCAACCGGTTGGCGTGGATGCAGGACGCCTACCGGCTGACCTCCGGCGACCGCGTCGTGCAGAAGACCCCGTTCGGGTTCGACGTGTCGGTGTGGGAGTTCTTCTGGCCGCTGGTCGAGGGCGCGACGCTGGTGGCGGCCCGTCCGGGCGGTCACCGCGACCCGGGGTACCTGGCCGCACTGATCCGGCGCGAGCAGGTCACCGTCGCCCACTTCGTCCCGTCGATGCTTCAGGTGTTCGTCGCCGAACCCGCCGCCCGGGAGTGCGTCTCCCTGCGGGCCGTGGTCTGCAGCGGCGAGGCGTTGCCGGCCGCGTTGCGCGACCAGTTCCACGCCGTGCTGCCGATCCCGCTGCACAACCTGTACGGCCCGACCGAGGCGGCCATCGACGTTACGGCCTTCACCTGTGAGCCGGGGGCGGACGCCGGTGGTGGGGTGCCGATCGGGCGCCCGGTGTGGAACACCCGGGTGTTCGTGCTGGACGCGGCGTTGCGGCCGGTGCCTGCCGGGGTGGCCGGCGAACTGTACCTGGCCGGTGTGCAGCTGGCCCGCGGCTATCTGGACCGGCCGGGCCTGACCGCGGAGCGGTTCGTCGCCAACCCGTACGGTCAGCCGGGCGAGCGGATGTACCGCACGGGCGACCTGGCCCGCTGGAACACCGGCGGTCAGTTGGAGTACCTGGGCCGTACCGACGACCAGGTCAAGATCCGCGGCTTCCGCATCGAACTCGGCGAGATCGAGGCCGCCCTGCTCGCCCACCCGTCCGTCACGCAGGCGGCCGTGGTGGTCCGCGAGGACCGGCCGGGCGACAAGCGCCTGGCCGGGTACGTGGTGGCGGCCGGTGACGCGGACGTCGCGCAGATGCGCGCACGCCTGGCGCAGGTGCTGCCCGAGTACATGGTCCCGGCCGCGATCCTGGTGCTCGACGCACTGCCGTTGACGGTCAACGGCAAGCTCGACCGCAGGGCGCTGCCGGCTCCGGACTACGCCGCCGCGGTCACCGGCCGCGGGCCGTCGACGGTGCAGGAGGAGGTCCTGTGCGCGCTGTTCGCCGAGGTGCTCGGCCTGCCCTCCGTCGGGGTCGACGACGACTTCTTCGAGCTCGGTGGGCACTCCCTGCTGGCGGTGACGCTGGTGGAGCGGGCCCGGGCGGCGGGTGTCGCGGTGGACGTGCGGACGCTGTTCACCAGCCCGACCGTGGCCGGTCTCGCGGCGCTGGAGGGCGCTCCGAAGGTGGTGCTGCCTGACAACGGCATCCCTGCGGGTGCCACGGCGATCACGCCGGAGATGGTGACGCTGGCCGACCTCACGGCGGAGGAGATCGCCGTCGTCACCGCGGAGGTGCCCGGCGGCGCGGCCAACATCGCCGACATCTACCCGCTGGCCCCGCTCCAGGAGGGCATCCTCTTCCACCACCTGCTGGAAGGCGAGAACGCCAGCGACCTGTACACGCTGCCGTACGTCCTCCGCTTCGACTCCCGGGAGCGGGTGGACGCCGTCCTCGCCGCCGTGCAGCAGGTGGTCGACCGGCACGACATCCTGCGTACGGCCTTCCTGTGGGAAGGGCTCCGGGAGCCCGTCCAGGTCGTCCTGCGCACGGCCCCCGTCGCGGTCAGGACGCTCCGGCTGGAGGGCGCGGACGTCGTCGGCGGCCTGCTGGCCACGCGCACGGAGCCGATGGACGTCCGCCGCGCGCCCCTGCTGCAGGCCGCCGTCGCGCAGGACCCCGACGACGGGCGGTGGGTCGTGCTGCTCGAGGTGCACCACCTCGTGCAGGACCGTACGTCCCTCGCCCTGGTCTTCGACGAGATCCGCGCGATCCTCTCCGGAGGCGCGGACACACTGCCCGCGCCGCTGCCGTTCCGCGAGTTCGTCGCACGGGCACGGCTCACGATCCCGGCGCAGGAGCACGAGCGCTTCTTCGCGGGGCTTGTGGGTGACGTGAGCGAGCCGACCGCGCCCTACGGGCTGCTGGACGTGCACGGCGACGGCCGTGGCGTGTCCGAGGTGCGCATGCCCCTCGGTCCCGATGTGGCGCAGCGGTTGCGGGAGCAGGCGCGGAGCCTGGGTGTCACCCCGGCGACGCTGTTCCACGTCGCCTGGGCGCGGGTGGTGGCGGCCACCTCGGGCCGTGACGACGTGGTGTTCGGCACCGTGCTGTTCGGGCGGATGAACGCGGGCGCCGGAGCCGACCGGGTGCCCGGACTGTTCGTCAACACACTGCCCGCACGCCTCGACGTCGGCTCCGTGAGCGTGCGCGAGGCCGTGTACGCGATGCGGCGGCAGCTCGCGGACCTGCTGGTGCACGAGCACGCCCCCCTCATCCTGGCCCAGCGGGCCAGCGCCCTCCCCGCCCGGACACCGCTGTTCACGTCGCTCTTCAACTACCGGCACGCCGAGGACACGGCGGCACCGGGTCCCGACGGGATGGAGCTGCTGCACGGGCACGAGCGCACCAACTACCCGCTGGAATTCGCCGTCAACGACCAGGACCCCCACTTCACCTTCACCGTCCAGGCGGTGGCCCCGGTCGATCCGCGGTCGCTGGGCGCCTTCATGTACACCGCGGTCGCGGACCTCGTCACGGCGCTGGAGGAGGAGCCCGAGCGCCCGTTGCGTGCGATCCACGTCCTGGACGACAAGGAACGCCGGCTGCTGGTCGAGTGGAACGACACCGCCCGGGATGTTGCTCCGGGGACGCTTCCCGAGCTGTTCCAGGCGCAGGTGGCTCGGACCCCGGAGGCGGATGCGGTGGTGTTCGAGGACACCACGCTGACCTACGCGGAACTCAACGCGCGGGCCAACCGGCTGGCACGACTGCTGATGGCCCGCGGAGCAGGCCCGGAGCAGCGGGTGGCGGTGATGATGGACCGCTCGCCGGATCTCGTCGTCACGCTGCTCGCCGTCCTCAAGTCCGCCGCGGCATACGTGCCGATCGACCCCGAGTACCCGGCGGAACGCGTGGCCTACGTGCTGGGCGACGCCGCGCCAGCGCTGGTGGTGACCACCCGCCGGTTCGAGAGCGTGCTGCCCGAGGGCGTGACGCGGGTGGTGGTGGACGACCCCGCGACCGATCTGCAGTCACAGGCCGACACCGACCCCGACCAGATGCCGCTGCCGGCCCACCCCGCCTACGTCATCTACACCTCAGGCTCCACCGGACGCCCCAAGGGCGTCGCCCTCCCGCACGCAGGCGTCGTCAACCGGCTGGCGTGGATGCAGCACGCCTACCAACTCACCGCCAACGACCGGGTCGTGCAGAAGACCCCCTTCGGCTTCGACGTGTCCGTCTGGGAGTTCTTCTGGCCCCTCCTGGAAGGCGCCACCCTCGTCGTGGCCCGACCCGGCGGCCACCGGGACCCCGACTACCTCGCCGAACTCATCCAGCGCCGGCACGTCACCATCGCCCACTTCGTCCCCTCCATGCTCCAGGTCTTCACTGCGGCGGCCGAAACGTCGCAGTGGGCGATGCCGTCCCTGCGCGCCGTCATGGCCAGCGGCGAAGCCCTCCCCGCCGAACTCCGCGACCGGTTCGCCGCATCCTTCGGCATCCCGCTCCACAACCTCTACGGGCCGACCGAAGCATCCATCGACGTCACCGCCCACACCTGCGAACCCCACACCACCGCTGTGGTGCCCATCGGCCGCCCCATCTGGAACACCCAGACCTACGTCCTGGACGCCACACTCCAACCCGTACCCCCCGGCGTAGCCGGCGAGCTCTACCTCGCCGGCATCCAACTCGCCCGCGGCTACCTCGACCGACCCGCACTCACCGCCGAACGCTTCGTCGCCAACCCCCACAGCAGCACGCCCGGCGCACGCATGTACCGCACCGGCGACCTCGCCCGCTGGAACACCGACGGGCAGCTGGAGTATCTCGGCCGCACCGACCACCAGGTCAAAATCCGCGGCTTCCGTATCGAACTCGGCGAAATCGAGGCCGCACTCCTCACCCACCCCGCCGTCGGCCACGCCACCGTCATCGTCCGCGAGGACCAACCCGGCGACCAACGCCTCACCGCCTACCTCGTGCCGTCCCACGAGGTGTCCGCCGAGGACGTCAGCGCCTTCAGGGCGGCGGCGGGCGGCGTTCTGCGGACCCATGTCGCCACCCTCCTGCCGGACTACATGGTCCCCTCCGCGATCGTCGTCCTGGACGAGCTGCCGGTCACGGTGAACGGCAAGCTGAACCGTTCCGCCCTCCCGGCACCCGACTACGCCGGCCAAGCCGAGAGCAGGGAACCCGCCACACCCGAAGAGGCGGCACTCTGCGGCATCTTCGCGAAGGTGCTGGGCCTCCCCGACTTCGGAGTGGACGACAACTTCTTCGATCTCGGCGGGCATTCCCTCCTCGCCACCCAGCTCGCCGGTCACATCCGCGCCGCCCTCAACAGGGACGTCCCGATCCGCGCGATCTTCGAAACGCCCACTCCCGCCGGACTGGCCAAGCGGCTGGGACCGGAGAAGCACAGCCGGCCCGCGCTGCGTCCCCGACAGCGCTAGGGCCCCCTCTCGGCCCCACGCAGTTCCACCCGTTCAGTCCGTCATTTGTCGTAGAGAGCTCCGATGATTCCTCTGTCCTTTGCCCAGCAGCGGTTGTGGTTCCTCGGCGAACTGCAAGGCCCCAACGGGATGTACAACATCCCGATCACCCTGCGGCTTGCCGGCGACCTGAACCACGAGGCCCTGCACACGGCACTGGTGGACCTGATCGAGCGGCACGAGGCGCTGCGCACGCTGATCGCGACGGACGACGGCATCCCCCAGCAGCGGATCCTCACGCCGGAGGACGCCGGGCTACGCCTGCCGGTGATCGAGGTGACGGAGGACGACATCGCGCGGGTGATGGCCGAGGAGTCCGTCCGTCCGTTCGACCTCTCCCGCGAGATCCCCCTGCGGGCGTGTCTTCTGGCGGTGGCCCCGCGGGACCACGTGCTGGTCCTGGTGTCCCATCACATCGCCAGCGACGGATGGTCCCTGGCGCCTCTGGCGCGGGACGTCTCCACGGCGTACGCCGCCCGGGTCGGCGGCCAGGCCCCCGACTGGGAGCCGCTGCCGGTCCAGTACGCCGACTACGCACTCTGGCAGCGTGACCTCCTCGGCGGCGAGGACGACCCGGCGAGCTTCCTGAACGGGGAACTGGCGTACTGGCGGGAGGCTCTGGCCGATCTGCCGGAGGAACTGCCCCTGCCGTTCGACCGTCCGCGCCCCTCCGTGCCGAGCCACCGTGACGGCAGCGCGGACCTCGACATCACCGCCGACCTGCACCGGCGGATCGCCGCCCTCGCCCGGGCCGAGGGCGTCACCATGTTCGCGGTGCTCCATGCCGCGCTCGCCACCACGCTCTCCCGTCTCGGCGCCGGCACCGACATCCCCATCGGCACCCCGGTGGCCGGGCGTACCGAAGTCGATCTGAACGAGCTCATCGGCTTCTTCGTGAACACCCTGGTGATCCGGGGCGACCTGTCGGGACGCCCGTCGTTCCGTGACGTTCTGGCCCGGGTGCACGAGCGGAACCTGGACGCGCTCACCCATCAGGAACTGCCCTTCGAGCGGCTGGTGGAGGACCTCGCGCCCGCGCGGTCGCTGGCCCGCCAGCCGTTGTTCCAGGTCATGCTGGCGTTGCAGGACAACGTCGAACCGGCCCTCGCGCTCCCCGGCCTCGACGTCACCGTGCTGGCGAGCCGGGAGGCGCCGGCCAGAGCCGACCTCGCCGTCTCCATCAGGGAGACCTTCGGCCCCGGCGGCGTCCCGGCCGGTCTCAGGGGCGGTATCGGCTACGCGGCGGACCTGTTCGACCACGGCACCGTGGAGGCGCTGGCCGAGCGGCTCGTCCGGGTGCTCAACGCGGTGACCGCCGACCCGGCACGGCCCGTCGACGCCATCGACCTGCTCGGCGACGAGGAACGCCGGCAGGTCCTGGCCGGATGGAACGACACCGCGCACGAGGTCCCGGCGGCGACGCTGCCCGAACGGTTCGAGGCGCAGGTGGTCCGCACCCCCGACGCGACGGCGGTGGTGTTCGAGGACGTCGAGGTGTCGTACGCCGACCTCAACGCCCGCGCCAACCGGCTCGCCCGCCATCTGGCCGGTCAGGGCGTCGGCCCGGAAAGCCTCGTCGGGGTGCATCTCGAACGCTCCGCCGATCTGGTCGTGACCCTCCTGGCGGTGGTGAAGGCCGGTGGCGCCTACCTGCCGATCGACCCCGACCACCCCGCCGACCGGGTCGCCCATCTGCTCTCCGACGCCCGGCCCGCCGTCGTCGTCACCACCGGCGCCCTTCACCCGCGTCTTCCCGACGGCGGGGAGGTGCGGCACCTCGTCCTCGACGACCCGGACACGGCGCTTGCCCTCGACGGACTGTCTCCGGCCGACCTCGGCGACGGTGACCGGGGCGGTGTGCTGCTGCCCGCGCACCCGGCGTACGTGATCTACACCTCCGGCTCCACCGGGCGGCCCAAGGGGGTCGCCGTACCGCACCAGGGCGTGGTCAACCGGCTGGAGTGGATGCAGCACCAGTACCCGATCGGAGCGTCGGACCGGGTGCTGCAGAAGACCCCGTTCGGATTCGACGTATCGGTCTGGGAGTTCTTCTGGCCCCTCCTCCAGGGCGCCGTCCTGGTCGTGGCGCGCCCCGGCGGGCACCGTGACCCCGGCTACCTGGCCGGCCTCGTCCGGGCCCGGCACGTGACCGTGAGCCATTTTGTGCCCTCCATGCTGAAGGCCTTCCTCACCGAACCCTCGGCGGCCGAGTGCACCACCCTGCGCGCGGTCCTCTGCAGCGGCGAGGCACTCACCCCCGAGCTGCGCGACCAGTTCCTCCGCACGCTGGACGCTCCGCTGCACAACCTCTACGGCCCCACCGAGGCGTCCATCGACGTCACGCACGCCTCGCACCTCACCGCCGACGACCCGGCCGTCCCGATCGGCCGACCGGTGTGGAACACCCGCACCTACGTCCTCGACGCCTCCTTGCGGCCCGTTCCGCCCGGCGTCCCCGGCGAGCTCTACCTCGCCGGCGCCCAGCTCGCCCGCGGCTACCTCCGGCGCCCCGGCCTCACCGCGGAGCGCTTCGTCGCCAACCCGCACGGTCGGCCGGGCGAGCGCATGTACCGCACGGGCGACCTCGTCCGCTGGACGGCGGACGGACAGCTGGAGTACCTCGGCCGCACCGACGACCAGGTCAAGATCCGCGGCTTCCGCATCGAACTCGGCGAGGTCGAGGCCGCCGTGGCCGCCCACCCGTCCGTCGCCCAGGCAGCAGTGATGGTGCGCGAGGACCAGCCCGGCGACAAGCGCCTCGTCGGCTACGTCGTCCCGAAGGCGGACGTCGACGGCGCCGAGGTCCGCGCCCACGTCGGCGGCCTGCTGCCGGACTTCATGGTGCCGGCGGCGGTGGTCGTCCTGGACGCCCTCCCCGTCACGGTGAACGGCAAGCTGGACCGCAAGGCCCTGCCCGCCCCCGCGTACACCTCCGGGCACACCGGCCGAGGGCCGCGCACCCCCCGCGAAGAGATCCTGTGCGACGCCTTCGCCGAGATCCTCGGCCGGCCGCACGTCGGGGTCGACGACAACTTCTTCGACCTCGGCGGCCACTCGCTGCTGGCGGTGACGCTGGTGGAACGGCTGCGCGCCCGTGGCCTGTCCATCGACGTACGGTCCCTGTTCACCACGCCCACCGTGGCCGGTCTCGCGGCAACCACCGGCCGGACCGAAGTGGAGGTTCCCGCGAACCGCATCCCGGCCGGTGCGGAGGTGATCACGCCGGACATGCTTCCGCTGGTCGACCTGGACGCCGGGCACATCGCGGAGATCACCGCCCGCGTCCCCGGCGGCGCCGCGAATGTGGCGGACGTGTACCCGCTCGCCCCGCTGCAGGAGGGCATCCTCTTCCACCACCTCATGGGCGGCGGAACCGCGGACGAGGACGTGTACGTCCTGCCCACCGTCCTCCGCTTCGACTCCCGCGGCAGACTCGACGCGTTCGTGTCCGCCCTGCGGAAGGTGGTGGACCGGCACGACAACCTGAGAACGGCCTTCCTCTGGGAAGGGCTGCCCGAACCGGTGCAGGTGGTGCTCCGGCACGCCGAGCTGCCCGTGGACGAAGTCGTACTGACCGGCGACACCGACGCCCCGGCGGACGACCACGACCTGGCCGCCCGGCTGCTGGCCGCGTGCCCGGCGTCCATGAGCGTCAGCAGCGCCCCTCTGATCCGTGTGCACGTGGCCGCGCAGCCGGGCGGCGAGCAGTGGCTCGCGCTGATACAGGTCCACCACCTGATCCAGGACCACACCGCGCTCGACGTCCTTCTGGGCGAGGTGCACGCGTTCCTCGAGGGGCGCGACGACGAACTGCCCGCGCCCGCGCCGTACCGCGACGTCGTCGCCCAGGCACGGGGCCAGGTGTCCCGGCAGGAGCACGAAGCGTACTTCGGCCGCCTGCTCGGCGACGTCACCGAGCCGACGGCCCCGTTCGGTCTGGTGGACGTCCACGGGGACGGCACGGGGGCCACCGAGTCCACCGCCCGGATGGACCCACGGCTCGCAGGGCGGCTCCGTAAGCAGGCGCGGCGCCTGGGGGTGAGCCCGGCGACGTTGTTCCACGTCATCTGGGCCCGTGTGCTGGCCGCGACCTCGGGCCGCGACGACGTGGTCTTCGGGACCATCCTGTTCGGCCGGATGGGCACGGGGGCCGAACGGGTGGTGGGTCTGTTCATCAACACCCTCCCGGTCCGTGTCCGCACCGGCGGCGCCGGCACGCGCGACGTCGTACGCGCCGTGCAGGCCCAGCTCGCCGAGTTGCTGCTGCACGAGCACGCGCCGCTGGCGCTGGCGCAGCGGACGAGCGGCATCCGCGGGGACGCCCCGCTGTTCACCTCGCTCCTGAACTACCGCCACAGCAGGGCGGATTCCGAGCAGGCGCGTGACGGGCTCCCTGGCGTGGACGTGCTGTTCATGCAGGAGCGGACGAACTACCCCGTCGGCATGATCGTCGACGACACGGGGGACGAGTTCGTCCTCACCGCCCAGGTCGTCGCGCCCGGGTCGCCCGATGTCCTGTGCGCCATGATGGAGACCGTCGGCGAAGGGGTGGTCGCCGCGCTGGAGGCGGCGCCGGACGCGCCGCTCGGCGACATCGATGTGCTGGGTGCGGATGAGCGCCGGCGTGTCCTGGTGGAGTGGAACGACACGGCGCGGGACGTGCCGGCGGCGACGCTGCCCGAGCTGTTCGAGGCGCAGGCCGCCCGTACCCCGGACGCGACCGCGGTCGTCTTCGGCGACACCGAACTCACCTACGCCGAACTCAACGCCCGCGCCAACCGGCTCGCCCGTCACCTGGCCGGACACGGCGCTGCACCCGAACGCCTGGTCGCCGTCGCACTGCCGCGATCCGTCGACCTCGTCGTCGCCCTCATGGCCGTGACGAAGGCGGGGGGCGCCTACCTGCCCGTCGACCCCGCCTACCCCGCCGACCGCATCGCTTACCTGCTCGCCGACGCCCGGCCCGCACTCGTCATCACCGACGAAGCAACGCACGGCAAGCTGCCCGCAGCCGACGCCATACAACTGATGTTGGATGACGCCCAGTTGGGTCAGGTCCTGGCGGCCCTGCCCGACCACGACCTCACGGACACCGAACGGCACGGTCCCCTCCTGACCGCCCACCCCGCCTACGTCATCTACACCTCCGGCTCCACCGGCCGCCCCAAGGGCGTGACCGTCACCCACCACGGCCTGGCCAGCCTGATCACCGCCCAAACGGACGCCTTCGCCATCACACCCGCCAGCCGCGTCCTCCAATTCGCCTCACCCAGCTTCGACGCCGCCATCGCCGAGATCGCCGTCACCCTCGGCAGCGGCGCCGGCCTCGTCCTGGCAGCCCAGGACGACCTGGTCCCGGGCCCGGCACTGACCCGTCTGGTCACCGGCCGGAACGTCACCCACGCCACCCTCCCCCCGGCTGTCCTCCCCCACCTCGATCCCCGCGAACTCCCCCGCCTCACCACCCTCATCACCGCGGGCGAGGCCCTCCCCGCCCACCAGGTCGTCCCCTGGGGGTCCGGCCGCACCCTCGTCAACGCCTATGGGCCCACCGAAACCACGGTCTGCGCCACCATCGCCCGGCTGGCCCCTCCGACCGACGTCCACATCGGTGCTCCCATCGCCAACACCCGGGTGTTCGTGCTGGACGCGTCGCTCCGCCCGGCGCCGATCGGCGTGCCCGGGGAGCTGTACGTGTCCGGCGCCGGCCTGGCCCGGGGATACGTCAACCGGCCCGGGCTGACCGCCGAGCGGTTCGTCGCCAACCCCTACGGCGAGCCCGGCGAGCGCATGTACCGCACCGGTGACTTGGCCCGCTGGAACACCGACGGGCAGCTGGAATACCTCGGCCGCACCGACCACCAGGTCAAGATCCGCGGCTTCCGCATCGAGCCCGGCGAGGTCGAAGCCGCGTTGGCCGCCCACCCGGCCGTCGCCCAGGCCGCAGTCGTCGTCCGCGAGGACCAGCCCGGCGACAAGCGCCTCGTCGGCTACGTCGTCACGCACACCGACGCGGACGGCGCCGAGCTGCGCACCCACGTCGCCGGCCTGCTGCCCGACTACATGGTGCCCTCGGCCGTGGTCGTCCTCGACGCGCTCCCGCTCAGCGTGAACGGCAAGCTCGACCGCAAGGCCCTGCCCGCGCCCGCCTACGCGACGGCCGAGGAGGGCCGGGAGCCGCGGACCCCGCAGGAACAGCTCCTGTGCGAGATGTTCGCCGACGTCCTCGGCCTGCCGAAGGTCGGGCTGGACGACAACTTCTTCGCACTCGGCGGGCACTCGCTGCTGGCGACGCGGCTCGTCGGCCGGGTCCGCTCCACCCTCGGGACGGAACTCCCGATCCGGGCCCTGTTCGAAACCCCCACCGTCGCCGGACTCGCCGGCCGTCTGGCCGACGCCGGGACGGCCCGGCGCAGGCCGACCGCCGGGGCGCGCCCCGAGGTCGTCCCCCTGTCGTTCGCCCAGCAACGGCTGTGGTTCCTCAGTGAACTCGACGGACCCTCCGGGCTGTACAACATCCCCGTCGCCCTCCGGCTCGCCGGCGACCTCGACCGTACGGCCCTTCGTGCCGCCGTGCACGATGTCGTCGCCCGGCACGAAGTCCTGCGCACCGTCTTCCCGAGCGCCGACGGCTCGCCCAGCCAGCGCGCCCTCGGCCCCGATACGATCGACCTCCCGCTGCCCGTGATCGAGCTGCCCGAGGGTGAGATCGCCCAGGCGGTCAGCGACGAAGCCGCCCGCGCCTTCGACCTCGGGCTCGAGATCCCGCTGCGGGCACGGCTGTTCGCGGTGGCGCCGCGGGACCACGTCCTGGTGGTGGTCGTCCACCACATCGCCGGTGACGGGTGGTCACTCGCACCGCTGGCGCGGGACATCTCCGCCGCGTACGCCGCCCGGGTCGACAACCGGGTCCCCGCCTGGGAGCCCCTGCCGGTCCAGTACGCCGACTACACACTCTGGCAGCGCGACCTCCTCGGCGGCGAGGACGACCCCGCGAGCCCGCACAGCACGCAGCTGGCCCACTGGCGTGAGGCCCTCGCCGGCCTGCCGGAGGAACTCACCCTGCCCGTCGACCGCCCCCGGCCGCCGGTGGCGTCCCACCGCGGCGCCACGGCCTCCGTCCGCATCGACGCGGACCTGCACGGACGGCTGACCGCGCTGGCCCGCGCGGAGGGCGTCACCACGTTCATGGTCCTCAACGCCGCGCTGGCCACCCTCCTGAGCCGCCTCGGCGCGGGCACCGACATCCCCATCGGCACCCCCGTCGCCGGACGGACCGACGAGAGCCTGATCGACCTCGTCGGGTTCTTCGTCAACACCCTGGTGATCCGCACCGACGTGTCGCGCGACCCGTCCTTCCGGGAGCTGCTGCGGCGCGTCCGCGAGCAGAGCCTTGGCGCCCTCGCCCACCAGGACGTGCCGTTCGAACGGCTGGTGGAGGACCTGGCGCCCGCCCGGTCCATGGCCCGGCACCCCCTGTTCCAGGTCATGCTCGCGCTGCAGAACACCGCGGACCCGGCACTCGACCTGCCCGGTCTGGACAGCTGTCTGCTGGGCAACGGGGACCTGCCCGCCAAGTTCGACCTCGACCTCCAGCTCCGCGAGACCCACGCCGACGGCCGGCCCGCGGGCCTGTCCGGCACCCTCACCTACGCGGCCGACCTGTACGACCACGCCACCGTGGAGACGCTCGTCGAGCGGTTCGTCCGGGTGCTCGACGCCGTGACCACAGATCCGGCGCTGCCGGTCACCCGCGTCGACGTCCTCGCTGACGTCGAGCGCAAGCGGCTCCTCACCGAGTGGAACGACACCGGCCGCGAGGCGCCGCAGGCCACGCTGGCGGAGCTGTTCGAGGCCCAGGTGGCCCGCCGGCAGGGCGCCACGGCGGTCGAGTTCGACGGCGTCACCTTGTCCTACGCGGAGCTGAACGCGCGGGCGAACCGTCTGGCGCGGCTCCTGGTCTCCCGCGGCGTCAGGCCGCAGGACCGGGTGGCGGTGATGATGGACCGCTCGGCCGATCTGGTGGTCGCCCTGCTGGCGACGGTCAAGGCGGGGGCGGCGTACGTCCCGGTCGACCCGGCCTATCCGGCGGACCGGATCGCCTTCATGCTGGCGGACGCCGGGCCGTCCCTGCTGGTCACACAGCGGGCCCAGGTCCGTGCGGACATCCCCGGGGAGCATGTGGTGGTGGACGATCCCGCCACGGCCTCCGCGCTGGAGGAGCTCGGCGGGGAGGACCTGTCGGACGCGGAGCGCGGCGGGCGCCTGCTGTCCGTCCACGCGGCGTACGTGATCTACACCTCCGGGTCGACGGGGCGTCCCAAGGGGGTGCTCGTCGCGCAGCAGGCGGTCGTCCGTCTCGTCCGGCAGGCGAACTACGTCGCGTTGGGCACGGACGACGTCGTCGCCCAGGCGTCGTCGGTGTCGTTCGACGCGGCCACGTTCGAGATCTGGGGTGCGCTGGTCAACGGCGCGACGCTGGTGGGCGTCGACCGGGAGGTGCTGCTGGCGCCCGAGCGGCTCACCGCGCAGATCGAACGCGACGGGATCACCGCGATGTTCGTCACCACAGCGCTCTTCAACCGCCTGGTGGCGGAGTCCCCCGAAGGGCTCGGCCGCCTGCGGCACCTGCTGTTCGGCGGCGAGGCGGTCGACCCCGCGAGCGTGCGGCGGCTCCTGGAGCTCGGCGCGCCGAAGCGCCTGCTGCACGTGTACGGGCCGACGGAGACGACGACGTTCGCGACCTGGCAGCCGGTGGAGCGCGTCGAGGGCGGTTCCGTGCCGATCGGCGGACCGGTCTCCGGAAACCGGCTGTACGTCCTGGACGGCGCCCTGCGGCCGGTGCCGCCGGGCGTGGCCGGCGAGTTGTACGTGTCCGGGGCCGGTCTGGCCCAGGGGTACGTCAACCGGCCCGCGCTGACCGCGGAGCGGTTCGTCGCCAACCCCTACGACGGGCCCGGCGAGCGCATGTACCGCACAGGGGACCTGGTCCGCTGGAACGCCGGCGGACAGCTCGAATACCTCGCCCGCACCGACCACCAGGTCAAGATCCGCGGCTTCCGCATCGAGCTCGGCGAGGTCGAAACCGTCCTCACCGCCCACCCCGCCGTCGCCCACGCCGCCGTCGTCGTGCGCGAGGACCACCCCGGCGACAAGCGCCTCGTCGGCTACGTGGTCCCGAGGACCGCTGTCGACGGCGGGGAGGTCCGGGAGTACATGTCCCGGCTGCTGCCCGACTACATGGTGCCCTCGGCCGTGGTCGTCCTGGACGCGCTCCCCCTCACGGTGAACGGCAAGCTGGACCGCAAGGCCCTGCCCGCCCCCGACCACACCGCGACGAGTCCGGGCCGGGAAGCCCGCACCCTCCAGGAACAGCTGCTCCGCCAGGCGTTCGCGGACGTCCTCGGCCTCCCGCACGTCGGAATCGACGACAACTTCTTCGACCTCGGCGGCCACTCCCTGCTGGCCACCCGCCTCGTCAGCCGCGTCCGCGCCGCCCTCGGGGCCGAGATCCCGATCCGGGCCCTGTTCGAGACCCCCACCGTGGCCGGACTCGCGCAGCGCGTGACGGACTCCGGGACGGCACGTCAGAGGCTGACCGCCGACTCGCGCCCCGCGACGGTGCCGCTGTCCTTCGCCCAGCAGCGCCTGTGGTTCCTCGGCGAACTCGAAGGACCCTCCGGGCTCTACAACATCCCCATCGCCCTCCGTCTCACCGGCGACCTCAACCACGACGCCCTGCGGGCCGCCCTCGCCGACGTCATCGCGCGGCACGAGGCACTCCGCACCGTCTTCCCGAGCGTCGACGGCTCGCCCGAGCAGCACATCCTCGGTCCGGACGCGATCGAACTCCCGCTGTCCACAGCCGAGGTGCCGGAAGGCGAGCTGGAGCGGGCGGTGGCCGAGGAGTCCCACCGCGCCTTCGACCTCGCCCGCGACATCCCGGTGCGGGCGCGGCTGTTCACGGTGGCGCCGCAGGACCACGTCCTGCTCCTGGTCCTGCACCACGTCGCCGGCGACGGCTGGTCGCTCGCCCCGCTGGCACGGGACATCTCGACCGCGTACGCAGCCCGCTCGGGCGGCCACGCCCCCGCCTGGGAGCCGCTCCCGGTCCAGTACGCCGACTACACCCTCTGGCAGCGCCGGCTCCTCGGAGACCCCGACGACCCCGGGAGCCTGCACAGCGCGCAACTCGCCTACTGGCGCGAAGCACTGGCCGGTCTGCCGGAGGAGCTGGCCCTGCCCGGCGACCGCTCCCGGCCCGCCGTGGCCACCCACCGCGGCGGCACCGCGCACCTGCGCATCGACGCCGACCTGCACCAGCGGCTCGGCGCCCTGGCCCGTGCCGAAGGCGTCACCATGTTCATGGTGCTCAACGCCGCGCTGGCGACCCTGCTGTCCCGCCTCGGCGCGGGCACCGACATCCCGATCGGCACGTCGGTGGCCGGCCGTACCGACGAGAGTCTGGACGAGCTCGTCGGGTTCTTCGTGAACACCCTGGTGCTCCGTACCGACGTGTCGGGCGACCCGTCCTTCCGGGAGATGCTGCGCCGCGTCCGCGAGCAGAACCTGGGTGCCCTCGCCCGCCAGGACGTGCCGTTCGAGCGGCTCGTCGAAGACCTCGCCCCCGCCCGGTCCATGGCCCGCCACCCGCTGTTCCAGGTCATGCTGGGCCTGCAGAACACCGCCGCACCCGTCCTCGACCTGCCGGGGCTCGGCACCGCCCCGCTGCCGGCCGGCGAGCAGCCTGCCAAGTTCGACCTCGACGTCCAGCTCCAGGAGACCTTCGCCCCCCACGGCGGGCCGAACGGCCTCACCGGCGTCATCACCTACGCGGCCGACCTGTTCGACCACGGCACGGTCGTCACCCTCGCCGAACGGCTCGTCCGGCTCCTCGACGCCGTGACCGCCGACGCCGAGCGGCCCGTCACCGGCATCGACCTGCTCAGCGCGGCCGAACGCCGCCAGGTCCTCGTGGAGTGGAACGACACGGCACACGAAGTGCCGGCGTCCACGCTGCCGGAGCTGTTCCAGGCGCAGGTGGCGCGCACCCCGGACGCCACCGCGGTGGTGTTCGAGGACACGGATGTGTCGTACGCCGACCTCAACGCGCGCGCCAACCGGCTCGCCCGCCTCCTGGCCGCGCAAGGCGCCGGCCCCGAACAGCTCGTCGCCCTGGCGCTCCCCCGCTCGGCCGACCTCGTCGTCGCGCTCCTGGCCGTACTGAAGACGGGCGCCGCCTACCTGCCCGTCGACCCCGACCACCCCGCCGACCGCATCGCCCATCTGCTCACCGACGCACGGCCGGCCCTCCTGGTCACCACGGGAGCCGTCAACCCGCCGGGGAACGTGACGCAGGTCGTCCTCGACGACCCGCACACCGCGGGCGTCCTCGGCGGCCTGCCCGGAAGCGACCTCGACGACGCCGAGCGGCACGGCCCGCTGCTGCCCGCGCACCCGGCGTACGTCATCTATACCTCCGGCTCCACCGGACGGCCGAAGGGCGTGACCATCACCCACCAGGGCGTGGTCAACTACATCGCCCGCACCTGGGACGCCTATCCGCACCTCGGCGGAAGCACCCTGCTGCACGCGTCCATCGCCTTCGACCTCGGCGTCACGGCCCTGTACGGCGCGCTGACCAGCGGCGGACGCCTCCACATCGCCACCTGGGACGAGACCCTCCCCGCCACCCTCGCCGGCCACGAGATCACCTTCCTCAAGGCCACGCCCAGCCACTTGGCGTTCCTCCAGACCCTCCCCGGCGACTGGGCGCCCACCGGGCAGCTCATGCTCGGCGGGGAACCGCTGCGCTCCGCGCAACTCCAGCAGTGGCACCGGGACCACCCGGACGTGCCCGTCGTCAACCACTACGGGCCGACCGAGACCACCGTCGGCTGCACCGACCACCCCGTGAACCTCGCCGCCGGCGACGCCGGCCGGGGGATCACGCCCATCGGCCGCCCGATGTGGAACACCCGCACCTACGTGCTCGACGCGGCCCTGCGGCCGGTTCCCCCCGGCGTCCCCGGCGAGCTGTACGTCGCCGGCGCCCAGCTCGCCCGCGGATACCTGCACCGCCCCGCGCTCACCGCCGAGCGCTTCGTCGCCAACCCCCACGGCACGCCCGGCGAGCGCATGTACCGCACCGGCGACCTCGCCCGCTGGAACGCCGACGGGCACCTCGAATACCTCGGCCGCGCCGACGACCAGGTCAAGATCCGCGGCTTCCGCATCGAACCCGGCGAGATCGAGGCCGCCCTCACCTCCCATCCCGCCGTCGCCCAAGCCGCCCTGGTCGTCCGCGAGGACCAGCCCGGCGACAAGCGCCTCGTCGGCTACGTCGTCACGGGAACGGACGTGGACGCCGCCGAACTGCGCGCCCACGTGGCCGGAATGCTGCCCGACTACATGGTGCCGGCGGCGGTCGTGGTCCTGGACGCGCTCCCGCTCACCTCGAACGGCAAGCTCGACCGCCGCGCGCTCCCCGCGCCCGCGTACGGGACGACCGAGGCGAGCCGGGAGCCGCGGACCCTCCACGAGCAGCTGCTGTGCCAGGTGTTCGCGGGCATCCTCGGCCTGCCGCACGTCGGGGTGGACGACGACTTCTTCGCACTCGGCGGCCACTCGCTGCTCGCCGTACGACTGGTCAGCCGCATCCGCACGGTGCTCGGGGTGGAGGTCCCCATCCGGGCCCTGTTCGAGAGCCCCACGGTCGCCGGACTCGCGGCCCGGCTGGGCGACGCGGGCGAGGCACGGCCCCGGGTCACGCCCAGGCCGCGGCCGGACGTCCTGCCGCCGTCCTTCGCCCAGACCCGGCTGTGGTTCCTGCGTCAACTGGAGGGCGGGAACGCCAACTACAACATCCCGGTGGTCCTGCGCCTGGCGGGCGCCCTGGACGCCGAGGCGATGCGTGACGCCCTGCGCGACGTCCTCGTACGGCACGAAGTGCTGCGGACCGTGTTCCCGGCCCCCGACGGCACACCGCGGCAGTCGGTCCTCGCGTCGGAGTCCGTGGCCTTCGACGTGCCGCTCGTCGACATCGCCGAGGAGGACCTGCGGGACGAGATCGAGCGGGTCTCGCGCTCCGCGTTCGAACTGCGCACCGACATCCCGCTGCGCGCCCGGCTGTTCAGGCTGCGCCCGCAGGAACACGTGCTGGTGATCGTGGTGCACCACATCGCCGCCGACGCCTGGTCGCTGGGCCCCCTCGCGAGGGACGTGTCGGCCGCCTACGCCGCCCGTTCGGCAGGCCAGGCCCCCACCTGGGCGCCGCTGCCCGTGCAGTACGCCGACTACACCCTCTGGCAGCGCGACCTCCTCGGCACCCCGGGCGACCCCGCGAGCCTGCACAGCGCCCAACTGGCCCACTGGCGGGAGAGGCTGGCCGGGCTGCCGGAAGAACTCGCCCTGCCCGTCGACCGCCCCCGGCCGCGGACGGCCACCCACCGGGGCGGCACCGCCGCCCTGCACATCGACGCCGCCCTGCACCGGCGGATGACCGCCCTGGCCCAGGCGGAGGGCGTCACCATGTTCATGGTGCTCAACGCCGCGCTGGCGACCCTGTTCTCCCGCCTCGGCGCGGGCACCGACATCCCCATCGGCACCCCCGTCGCCGGACGCACCGACGAGAACCTCGACCAACTCGTCGGCTTCTTCATCAACACCCTCGTCGTCCGCACCGACCTGTCCGGCGACCCCGGCTTCCGCGGCGTGCTCCACCGCGTCCGCGACGAGAGCCTGGGCGCCCTCGCCCACCAGGACCTGCCGTTCGAACGCCTGGTGGAGGACCTCGCCCCTGCGCGGTCCACGGGCCGGCACCCGCTGTTCCAGACGATGCTCGTGCTGCAGAACGTCGCACCGGCCACGCTCGACGTGCCCGGACTGGACATCGAGAGGATCGAGGTCGGCGACAACCCCGTCTTCGACCTGTCCTTCGTCGTCGCTGAGGCCTTCGACGCCGAGGGCGATGCCGCCGGCGTGAACGGAATCGTCACGTACGCCGCCGATCTGTTCGACCAGGCGACCGTCGACGTGCTCGTCGCACGACTCGTCCAGCTGCTGGATGCGACAACGGCCGATCCGGACCTCCCTGTTGACCGCCTCGATGTGCTGGGTGCGGAGGAGCGCCGGCGTGTCCTGGTGGAGTGGAACGACACGGCGCGGGACGTGCGGGCGGTGACGCTGCCCGAGCTGTTCGAGGCGCAGGCCGCCCGTACGCCGGACGCGACCGCGGTCGTGTTCGAGGACGTCGAGGTGACCTACGCCGAACTCAACGCGCGCGCCAACCGGCTCGCCCGCCACTTGACCGAACACGGCGCTGGACCCGAACGACTGGTCGCCGTCGCACTGCCCCGGTCCGTCGACCTCGTCGTCGCCCTCCTGGCCATCACCAAGACCGGTGGCGCCTACCTGCCCGTCGACCCCGCCTACCCCGCCGACCGCATCGCCTACCTGCTCGCCGACGCCCGGCCCGCACTCGTCCTCGCCAGCGAAGCAACCCAGGACAACCTGCCCGCAACCGACGCCACACACCTGACCCTGGACGACACGCAGTTGGGACAGGCCCTGGCTGCCCTCCCCGACCACGACCTCACAGACACCGAACGACACGGTCCCCTGCTGACCGCCCACCCCGCCTACGTCATCTACACCTCCGGCTCCACCGGCCGCCCCAAGGGCGTCACCGTCACCCACCACGGCCTGGCCAGCCTGATCACCGCCCAAGCGGAAACCTTCGCCATCACACCCGCCAGCCGCGTCCTGCAATTCGCCTCACCCAGCTTCGACGCCGCCATCGCCGAACTCACCGTCACCCTCGGCAGCGGAGCCGGCCTCGTCCTCGCAGCCCAGGACCACCTGGTGGACGAGCGGGCGCTGACCCGCCTCCTCGCCGCCGCCAAAGTGACGCACGTGACCCTGCCGCCCGTCATGCTGGCGGGGCTCGCGGCGGACAGCCTGCCCACGGTGACGACGTTGGTGACCGCCGGCGAGGCGCTGCGGCCGGATCTGGTCGGCCGGTGGGCGGCAGGGCGGCGCCTGGTCAACGCGTACGGCCCGACGGAGTCCACGGTCTGCACGACGATGGCGGTGCTGACCGCCGACAGCGCGGTCCCGTACATCGGGGAGCCGATCGCCAACACCCGGGTGTTCGTGCTGGACGCGGCGCTTCGGCCGGTGCCGGTCGGCGTGGCCGGGGAGCTGTACGTGTCCGGCGCAGGCTTGGCCCGGGGATACCTCGACCGGCCGGGGCTGACCGCGGAGCGGTTCGTCGCCAACCCCTACGGCGGCGCGGGCGAGCGGATGTACCGCACCGGCGACCTCGCCCGGTGGACCGCCGACGGGCAGCTGGAGTACCTGGGCCGTACCGACGACCAGGTCAAGGTCCGCGGGTTCCGCATCGAACTCGGCGAGATCGAGGCCGCCTTGGCCTCCCACCCGTCCGTCGCCCAGGCGGCAGTGGTGGTGCGTGAGGACCAGCCCGGCGACAAGCGCCTCGTCGGCTACGTCGTCACGCACACCGACGCGGACGGCGCCGAACTGCGCGCCCACGTCGCCTGCATGCTGCCCGACTACATGGTGCCAGCGGCGATCGTCGCACTCGACGCGCTCCCGCTCACCGCGAACCGCAAACTGGACCGCAAGGCCCTGCCCGCCCCCGACTACACCACCGCGGCCACCAACCGGGGCCCGGCCAACGCCCAGGAAGAAATCCTGTGCACGCTGGCCGCCGAGGTACTCGGCCTGCCGTCCGTCGGGGTCGACGACAACTTCTTCGAACTCGGCGGCCACTCCCTCCTCGCGACACGCCTGATCAGCCGTATCCGATCGACGTTCGCCGTCGAGGTCCCCATCCGGACCCTGTTCGAGGCACCCACACTCCGCGAACTCGCGAACCGGCTGACGACCACCAGCGCGTCCCGGCCTGCCCTGGTCCCGGCACAGCGGCCGGAACTCGTGCCGTTGTCCTTCGCCCAGCAGCGCCTGTGGTTCCTGGGCGAACTCGAAGGCCCCTCCCCCACCTACAACATCCCCATGGCCCTGCGGCTGACCGGCGCACTCGACACCGACGCCCTGCACGCCGCACTCCGCGATGTGGTGGCCCGGCACGAAGTCCTGCGCACCGTGATCACCACCGTCGGCGGCCGGCCCCACCAGCGGGTCACGCCTGCCGACGCGGTCGGTGACCTGCTCAGCGTCACCCCGGTGACGGAGGACGCTCTGCGGGCGTGGGTGAGCGAGGCCGCCGGGCATCGGTTCGACCTGGCCAGCGACATCCCCGTGCGCATGTCGCTGGCCGAGATCGGTCCGGAGGCGCATGTGCTGGTCGTGGTCCTCCACCACATCGCCGGTGACGGCTGGTCCCTCGGCCCCCTGGCACACGACGTGTCCACCGCCTACACCGCCCGCGCCACTGGCACCGCACCCGCCTGGGAGCCCCTGCCCGTCCAGTACGCCGACTACGGCCTCTGGCAGCGCGAACTCCTCGGCGACGCCTCCGACCCCGGCAGCCTCCTGACCGAGCAGCTCGCCTACTGGCGCAACGCACTCAACGGCGCACCCGAAGAACTAGCGCTGCCGGTCGACCGGCCGCGTCCACCCGTGGCCACCCATCGCGGCGCCACCGTCGACCTCCACATCGACGCCGACGTCCACCAGGCCGTCGTGGACCTGGCACGCGCACACGGCGTGACCGTCTTCATGGTCGTCCAGGCGGCACTGGCCACCCTCCTGCACCGCCTCGGCGCCGGCGACGACATCCCCATCGGCACCCCCATCGCCGGACGCACCGACCAGGCACTCGACAACCTCGTCGGATTCTTCGTCAACACCCTCGTCCTGCGCACCGACCTCTCCGGCAACCCCGACTTCAGCCAGCTCCTCGAACGCACCCGCGAGCGCGCACTCAACGCCTACGCCCACCAGGACGTGCCCTTCGAACGCCTGGTGGAAGAGCTCACACCCGCCCGGTCCATGGCACGCCACCCCCTGTTCCAGGTGATGCTCACCCTGCAGAACCTCACACAGGCCACGCTGGAACTGCCCGGCCTGACCATCGGGGCCCTGCCCACCGGCGACGGCCCCGCCAAGTTCGACCTCGACGTCCAGCTCAACGAACACCTCACCGACGACGGCAAGCCCGCCGGCCTCCGCGGCGTGATCACCTACGCCACCGACCTGTTCGACCACCACACCGCCGCCGCCCTCGCCGAACGCTTCGCCCGGGTCCTGGAATCCGTCACCGCTAATCCGTCGGTGCCGGTCAACCGCGCGGAGGTCATGGGCGCCACCGAGCGGGACCGGGTCCTGGTCCGCTGGAACGACACCGCCCGCGATGTTCCCCTCGCCACGCTTCCCGAGCTGTTCCAGGCGCAGGCCGCCCGCACCCCGGACGCGACCGTGGTGGTCTTCGAGGACACCGCACTGTCCTACGCGGAACTCAACACCCGGGCCAACCGGCTCGCCCGCCTGCTCATCGACCGCGGCGTACGGCCGGAGGACATCGTCGCTCTGGCCCTGCCACGGTCGATCGAACTCGTCGTCGCCATCATGGCGGTGATGAAGGCCGGGGGCGCCTACCTGCCGATCGATCCGCGCTATCCCGCGGACCGGATCGCCCACATGCTCACCGACGCCCGACCGGCGGTCCTCGTGACCGGCCGGGCGACAGAGGGCGAGCTGCCGCCCACCGACGTGGAGCACCTGTCCCTGGAGGACCCGCAGCTACGGGGAGACTTGGCGTCCCGGCCCGGCCACGACGTGACCGACGCCGAACGCCACGGACCGCTGCTGCTCGCCCACCCCGCCTACGTCATCTACACCTCCGGCTCCACCGGCACCCCCAAGGGTGTCCTCGTCACCCACCGGGGTGTGCCGAACCTCGCCGCCGACCACATCGAACGTCTCCGGATCGGACCGGACAGCCGGCTGCTCCAGTTCGCCTCGCCCAGCTTCGACGCGTCGGTGGCCGACATGTGGCCGGCCTGGCTGGCAGGTGCGGCCGTGGTGCTGGCCTCGGCGGACGAGATGTCCCCCGGCGCGCCGTTGGCGCAGCTGGTTGCCCGGCAGCAGGTCACGCACGCGACCCTGCCGCCTGCGACGCTGCCGCTGCTCGCCTCCGCGGGCGGTCTCCCGGAGGGGATGACGCTGGTGGTCGCCGGTGACGTGTGCCCGCCGGAGACCGCGGAACGGTGGTCCCGCGACCGGCTCATGCTGAACATCTACGGGCCGACGGAAGCAACGGTCGCCTCCCTGGCCAGCACCCCCCTGTCCGGTGCCGGCGTTCCCCCCATCGGCGCACCCCTGTGGAACATGCGCGCCTACGTCCTGGACTCCGCCCTGCGGCCGGTACCCCCCGGCGTCGCGGGCGAGTTGTACCTGGCCGGCGTGCAGTTGGCCCGGGGATACGTCAACCGGCCCGCGCTGACCGCGGAACGGTTCGTCGCCAACCCCTACGGCACGCCCGGCGAGCGCATGTACCGCACCGGAGACCTCGCCCGCTGGAACACCGACGGGCAACTCGAATACCTCGGCCGCACCGACCACCAGGTCAAGATCCGCGGCTTCCGCATCGAACTCGGCGAGGTCGAGACCGCCTTGGTCGCCCACCCGGCCGTCGCCCAGGCCGCCGTGATCGTCCGCGAGGACCAGCCCGGCGACAAGCGCCTCGTCGGCTACGTCGTCGCGGACGCCGCGACGGACGGCGCCGAACTGCGCGCCCACGTCGCCGGACTGCTGCCCGACTACATGGTGCCCGCGGCCGTGGTCGTCCTCGACGCGCTCCCGCTCACCGCGAACCGCAAACTGGACCGGAAGGCACTCCCGGCTCCCGACTTCGGTGCCGCATCCACCGGCCGCGCTCCGGCGAACGTCCGGGAGGAGATCCTGTGCGCGGTCTTCGCCGACGTGCTGAACCTGCCCCGGGTCGGGGTCGACGACAACTTCTTCGAGCTCGGCGGGCACTCCCTCCTCGCGGTGACGCTGGTGGAGCGGGCGCGCGAGCGGGGCATCGCCGTGGACGTCCGCTCGCTGTTCGTCAGCCCGACGGTGGCGGCACTGGCCGCGGCCGTCGAAGGGACGGCCGGGCAGGTGACCGTCCCGCCGAACGGGATCCCCAACGGCGCCGCGGCGATCACGCCGGAGATGGTGACGCTGATCGACCTCACCGGTGAGGAGATCGACCGGATCGTCGCCGCCGTTCCCGGAGGGGCGGGCAACGTCGCCGACATCTACCCGCTGGCCCCTCTGCAGGAGGGCATCTTCTTCCACTCCCTGATGGAGGGCGAGAACGACAGCGACCCCTACGTCCTGCCGATCGCGCTGCGCTTCGATTCCCGGGCGCGGGTGGACGCGTTCCTCGGCGCGGCGCAGCGGGTCGTCGACCGGCACGACATCCTGCGCACCTGCTTCGCCTGGGAGGGGCTGCGCGAGCCGGTCCAGGTGGTGGCGCGCCGGGCGACGCTCGCCGTGCGGGAGGTGGACCTCGCCGCGGGGACGGACCACGGCGGCGCGGACCCGGCTGAACGGCTCCTCGCGGCCTGCCCGCCGGGCATGGACCTCTCGCGGGGCCCGTTGCTGCGGGCCCATGTGGCCCGGCAGCCGGGCGGGGACCACTGGACGGTGGTCCTCCAGGTCCATCACCTGATCCAGGACCACACCGCGCTGGACGTGGTCATGGGTGAGGTGGCCGCATTCCTCGACGGGCGGCAGGACACCCTGCCCGAGCCGCTGCCGTTCCGGGAGTTCGTCGGGCAGGCCAGGCTGGGAGCGTCCACCCAGGAGCACGAGGCGTTCTTCGCGGCGCTGCTCGGCGACGTGAGCGAGCCCACCGCTCCGTACGGCCTGCTGGACGTGTTCGGGGACGGCCGTGACGTGACCGAGGCGCGGACGCCACTGGACGCGGGCCTCGCGATACGGCTGCGGGAGCAGGCGCGGCGTCTGGGTGTCAGCCCGGCGACGCTGTTCCACGTAGCCTGGGCGCGCGTCGTGTCGGCCACTTCGGGCCGGGACGACGTGGTGTTCGGCACGGTGCTGTTCGGTCGGATGAACGCCGGGACTGGCTCGCACCGGGTGCCGGGACTGTTCATGAACACCCTTCCCGTCCGGATGGACGCGAGTGCCGGGGGTGTGCTGGAGGCGGTGCAAGGGATGCAGCGGCAGCTCGCGGAGCTGCTGGTGCACGAGCACGCCCCGCTGGCGGTGGCGCAGCAGGCCAGCAAGGTGCCCGCCCAGACGCCGCTGTTCACCTCGCTGTTCAACTACCGCCACAGCGAGGCCGCCGCCGGCGCCGGGCTTGACGGTGTCGCTCTGCTCCAGGCGCGCGAGCGCACCAACTTCCCCGTCGCCGTCAGCATCGACGACACCGGTGAGGGCTTCGTCGTGAAGGCCCAGGCCGTGTCCCTGATCGACCCGGGAGCCCTCGCCGCGATGGTGACCACGGCGGCGGAAGCCATCGTGTCGGCACTGGAGACGGCACCGTCGACCGCGCTCGCCCAGGTCGGGGTGCTGGAAACCGGCGAGCGGGAGCGGATCCTGACCGAGTGGAACGACACCGCGCGTGCCGTTCCTCCGGCGACGCTTCCCGAGCTGTTCCAGGCCCAGGCGGCCCGGACCCCGGACGCGACCGCGGTGGTGTTCGAGGACACCACGCTGACCTACGCGGAACTCAACACCCGGGCCAACCGGCTGGCAGGACTGCTCATGGCCCGTGGTGCGGGCCCGGAGCAGCGGGTGGCGGTGATGATGGAGCGCTCGCCGGATCTCGTCGTCACGCTGCTCGCCGTCCTCAAGTCCGGTGCCGCGTACGTGCCGATCGACCCGGAGTATCCGGCGGAGCGCGTGGCCTACGTACTAGGCGACGCCACGCCGGCGCTGGTGGTGACGACCCGCCACATCGAGGGCGCGCTGCCCGAGGGCGTGGCGCGCGTATTGCTGGACGGCCCCGCGACCGATCTGGAGTCACAGGGCGACACCGATCCCGGCCAGGTGACGCTGCCGGCCCACCCCGCTTACGTCATCTACACCTCAGGCTCCACCGGACGCCCCAAGGGCGTCACGGTCCCGCATGAAGGCGTGGTCAACCGACTCGCCTGGATGCAGCACGCCTACCAACTCACCCCCAACGACCGGGTCGTCCAGAAGACCCCCTTCGGCTTCGACGTATCGGTCTGGGAGTTCTTCTGGCCCCTCCTGGAAGGCGCCACCCTCGTCGTCGCCCGCCCCGGCGGCCACCGGGACCCGGAGTACCTGGTCGAACTGATTTGCCGTCAGCACGTCACCATCGCCCACTTCGTCCCGTCGATGCTCCAGGTCTTCGTCGCCGAACTCGCGACCAGCGAGTGCACATCTCTGCGCGCCGTGGTCTGCAGCGGCGAGGCACTGTCAGCCTCGTTGCGCGACCAGTTCCACGCCGTGCTGCCGATCCCGCTGCACAACCTGTACGGCCCGACCGAGGCGTCCATCGACGTCACCGCCCACACCTGCGAACCCCACACCACCACCACCGTCGTCCCCATCGGCCGTCCCATCTGGAACACCCAGACCTACGTCCTGAACGCCGCACTCCAACCCGTACCGCCCGGCGTCACAGGCGAGCTCTACCTCGCCGGAATCCAGCTCGCCCGGGGCTACCTCGACCGGCCCGGCCTCACCGCCGAACGCTTCGTCGCCAACCCCCACAGCAGCACGCCCGACGCACGCATGTACCGCACCGGCGACCTCGCCCGCTGGAACACCAACGGGCAGCTCGAGTACCTCGGCCGCACCGACCACCAGGTCAAAATCCGCGGCTTCCGCATCGAACTCGGCGAAATAGAAGCCGCACTCCTCACCCACCCCGCCGTCGCCCACGCCACCGTCATCGTCCGCGAAGACCAACCCGGCGACCGACGCCTCACCGCCTACATCGTGCCGACGAGCGGTTCGGACAACGATGTGGACACCGCGGCAGTCCGTACCACCCTGTCAGCCGTGTTGCCGGACTACATGGTCCCCTCCGCGATCGTCGTCCTGGACGCGCTGCCGTTGACCGTGAACGGCAAGCTCGACCGCGCGGCGCTGCCGGCCCCGGACCACACCACCGGACACACGAGCCGGCAGCCGCGCACCACCGAAGAACACCTTCTCCGCGAGATGTTCGCCGACGTCCTCGGCGTTCCCGTGGCCGGGGTGGACGACAACTTCTTCGAACTCGGTGGGCACTCGCTCCTCGCCGTGCGACTGCTGGGCGAGATCCGCAACGCCACCGGAGCGCACCTGTCACTGGTGAGCGTGTTCCAGAACCCGACCGTGGCGGGCCTGGCATCGCTGCTCGGCACCGGCACCGGCACCCGCACCGACACCGACACCGACACCGAGGAGGACCTCTTCCAGCCGGTGGTCGCGCTCCGCGGGCACGGGGACCGGCCGCCGCTGTTCTGCCTGCCGCCCGCCAGCGGCTTCGGCCTGTCCTACATCGGCCTGGTGCGTCACCTCGACTCCGGCCGACCCGTGTACGGACTGCAGGCTCCGGGCGTCAGCAACACGCGGACGCCCCCGTCCGACCTCGACGCGCTGGTCACCTGGTACGTCGACCACATCACGGGCGTCCAGCCGACCGGCCCCTACCACCTGCTCGGCTGGTCCATGGGCGGCAACCTCGCGCACGCCGTCGCGGTACGGCTCCAGCAGGCCGGGCAGGAGGTGGCCCTGCTCGCCATGATGGACGCCTACCCGCCGGACACCGACGCCGTCCACGGAGAGGCCGACGACCACGCCGTCCTGGTCCAGCTCCTGCACGCCCTGGGGCTCACGGTGGACACCGCGGGACAACCGCTCACCGTGCCCGGAGCACTGGAGATCGTCAAGGAGGAGATGGCCGACCTGCGGGAGCTGACCGAGGACCACGTCCGAGGGGTCGTCCGGAACACCCGGGACAACTGGCGGATGGTCCGGCGCGCCACGCCGGGACACTTCACCGGTGACGTCCTCCACTTCCCCGCGACCGGTACCGGGTACCCGCAGGAGGAAGTCGTCCGGCGGTGGGCGCCCTACGTCGACGGGAGCCTGCACATCCATCCCGTCGCCGCCTCGCACAACGACATGACCAAGCCCGGGCCCCTGCGTCAGGTGGGGGCGGTACTGGCCGCCGTCCTGACGGCGCGTTCGAAGTGACATCGGGGCCCACGCGCGATCTCGCGCGTGGGCCCCACGCTCCACCGGGACAGCAGGAATCAGTGCGCTGTCCGGAGCCGTGCGAGGAGGTCCCTCACGAGGCTGTCGGCTTCCTCCACGAGGTAGAAATGGCCGCCTTCGAAGGACCGGAAGTCGAAACCCGCCCTCGTGATCGCCGACCACGCCATGACGGATTCGTGATCGAGGTCCTTCTCGCCGTTGCCGTAGTAGGCGACCACGGGAACGTCGAGGCGGGAGTCCTCGTCGGGAATGCGCGCGTCGTAGCGTTCCAGCAGGCGGTAGTCCGCGCGGATCGCGGGCAGCACGAGCTCGAGCAATGCGGGGTCGCGGAACACCTCGGCCTGTGTGCCGCCCATCTCGGACAGGTCCGCGACCAGCTCCTCGTCGCCGGCGTCCGCCAGCCCCGGCCTCCTCCGCTCCTTCCCCGGGCCGCCGCGTCCCGACACGAACAGTGCGGTCACGGTCCGCCCGTGTTCCTCCCTCAGGCGAGTGGCGAGCTCATAGGCGACGGACGCCCCCATGCTGTGTCCGAAGAAGGCGACGGGCACGTCGAAAAGTTCACGGGACGTGACGGCGAGGTCCGCGACCAGCTCGTCCATCGTCTCGGCCGGAGCGTCCAGGAAGCGGCTCTCGCGCGCCGGGTACTGGGCGGCGAGCAGCTCCACGCCTTCGGGTACGAGATCCTTCCACGGACGGAAGAAGTTGGCGGTTCCTCCCGCGTGCGGGAAGCACACGAGTCGCAGCGTGGGGGCCGGAACGGGCCTGATGGTCCGGAACCAGCGACTGGTCGCCGTAGGGGAGGTGCCGGCATTCTGTGGGTTCACTTGGATCCGTCCGATGGGGATCGCGGCATCGTGGCCGCCTCGCCTTGTTGCGCCATCCGCCCGTGGACTTCGCCGGACCGGTGGGTGACCCCGGGGATGCCAGGAGCGCCCGAATCGTGTGCGCGGCGCCCATGGGCCGGGGAAACGGACCCGGCGACGTACGTGCTCCGGAGCGTGCGGCTTGTCGGCCTGAGTTTATCGTCGGCCGTCGGCAGCGGCAGACCGAGCACCACCGCCGGACGGGTCCGTCCGGCGGTGGCGGGGAGCCGACGGCACGGGCGGGCCACCGGCCGGGCACGGGGTGCACGGGCGTCACCTCCACAGGCCCGGATGTGATCTTCAACCCCTCCCACGGCGGAGCCTTGCAGGCCTCCCACCAGGGCTTCTAGGGTGGGGGCGCCGTGGTGCTCGGGAAGACCGGTGACAGCTGACACAAGCTCACTCCGGAGCGGCCCTCGCCACTGTGATCGGGTAGTTCCCGCCTTTTCCGCCATCGGCGGTGCCACTGGCCTCACCAAGGCCGGGAAGGCAGAGGCGGGCGCGCTTCGCCCGTAAGCCAGGAGACCGGCCGCGGCATCTCACGAAGTGATCCACGAGGTGCTGGAGCGTGACCGCATGACCCTGCCCACATCCGACCTGCCCACATCCGACCTGCCCGCGGCCTTCCGCTGGCGGCGCGAGGACACCGTCCGCACCGTCGGCCTGATGGCGGTGATCGTGGCGCTGCACGTCGTCGCCTTCGGGATCCTCTTCCTCCTCGTGGTGCCGAACCACTACGAGGTCGGCTCCAAGGCCTTCGGCCTGGGCCTCGGCGTCACCGCGTACACGCTGGGGATGCGGCACGCCTTCGACGCCGACCACATCGCCGCCATCGACAACACCACGCGCAAGCTCATGGCGGACGGCAAGCGGCCCGTCTCGGTGGGCTTCTGGTTCGCCCTCGGGCACTCGAGCGTCGTCGTGGCGCTGGCGGCCCTCGTCGCCGGGGGCACGCAGCTCGCCGGCACCCTCGCCGACGAGGACTCCGGCACCCACCAGACGCTCGGGCTGGTCGGCGCCACCGTCTCGGGAACCTTCCTCTACGCCATCGCCGCGCTCAACCTCGTCGCGCTGCTGGGCATCCTCCGGGTCTTCAGGAGCATGCGCCGGGGGTCCTTCGACGAGTCCGCACTCGAGGCGCACCTGGACTCGCGGGGCTTCATGAACCGGATCCTGGGCCGGCTGACGAAGGCGATCACGCGCCCGGGCCAGATGTACCCCCTGGGCTTCCTGTTCGGGCTGGGCTTCGACACCGCCACCGAGGTGGCGCTCATGGTCATGGCCGGCAGCGGGGCCGCGGCGGGACTGCCGTGGTACGCGATCCTCTGCCTGCCGCTGCTGTTCGCCGCCGGCATGAGCCTGTTCGACACGCTCGACGGGACCTTCATGAACTTCGCCTATCAGTGGGCGTTCTCCAACCCGGTCCGCAAGGTCTACTACAACCTCACGATCACCGGTCTGTCGATCGCGGTCGCCTTCCTCATCGGCACCATCGAGCTCGTCGGTGTCCTGCACGACAAGCTCGACATGACGGACGGCTTCACGGGCTGGGTGGCGGGACTCGACCTCGACAACGTCGGCTACGTGATCGTCGGCCTGTTCGTGGCCGTGTGGGCCGTCGCGATCGCCTACTGGCGCCTCGCCAGGGTGGAGGATCGCTGGGCGGCGCGAACGGCGAGCAGCGGCTGACGCCTTCCGGGACGGAGGCGCACCCGGCGCGCAGCCGGCGCCGGGCGCGTCGCCCACGATCCCTCCGAACGGTGCTCCCACGTCCGGCCCTCAAGGGCTCGGTGCCGGCCACCGGTCCGTGGTGCGGCCTGCCCTGCCTGCACGCAGAGCCGCAGCGACGGCGGCAGGGCCCTTGGGGCCTGACGGGCAACCGAGCGCCCGCAAGGCCCCAAGGTGTGAGCGTCAGGGGGGCCGGTTCAGCTTTCCGGCATCACGGGTGAATCGATGTCCAGATCGGCGAGCGATTCCCCGTAATCGGCGAATCGCCGGGCGTCCCACAAAGGGGCGGGCACACCGGGTACGGGCTCGTCGCCCCTCATGAAGAGGGCCTCGGGGCCGCCGGGGGTGAACAGGAAGAGCATCTTGGCGTGACGGGTGCTCTTGTTCAGGAAACGGTGGCGGATGCCGGGCGGGACGTACAGGAAGTCCCCCGACCGGGCGATGATCTTCTCGTCGCCGTTGAGGAACTCGAGTTCGCCGTCGAGCAGGTAGAAGGCTTCGCTGTTGCGGTTGTGGACATGCGCCACCGGCCCCGCGCCGGGCGGTATGTCCGCCTCGACGAAGCCCAGGTGTCCGTCGGTGTTGTCGGTGTGGACCTTGACCGAGTAGACGTTGTCCGACACCCACTTGGTGATGCCTTCGCCGGCGGGCACGTGGATGGCTCCACGCTTCGTCCAGCGAGGGTCGTCGGTGTCCATCTGCAGCATGGGAAGACTCATCCAGGACTCCTCACAGTAGAAGCAGGCGCGGTCGACCCGGCGCCTGACAGTTGTCAGATTACCCGGCCCTGACAGCTGTCAGGCAAGCAGCCCCCTCTGCAGCCCGCTTCCCGGACCTCCCAGGTCAGGCCACTGCGCGACCGTCGGGCCTCTGTCGGCTTTCAGCAACGTGCGGCGGTAATGTTCGATGAGGCGCCGCCTCCCGTGGCCGCTCGAGCCCCGAAGTCCGTCAGGGTGGTGGCGCAGCGCGGCGCAGGTGGCGTGACTTCCGGCAACCGGCTGGGATCCGGCCGCCCGGCCGATGGGACATCAGAAGGATGGGTGAGGTGTCAGTGCCGGCAAACGGCGCGATGGACGACACGCGGGACGACCGCCGCCGGGCGAGATCGCCGCAGGTCGACCTCAGCGATGTCGAGATCCTCCAGCGTGGACTCGAGGCCTTCGCCGAATTGGGCTATTCGGGCGCGTCCGTGCGGGAACTGGCCAAGCGCCTCGGGGTCAACCACAACTTCATCAACGACCGCTTCGGTTCGAAGGAGAAATTCTGGCGCGCGGCGGTCGACCATGCCCTCAGGGCTCCCGTCCAACGGCTCAGCACCATCCTCGACGGTGACCTGGACGATGTCGACAAGTTCAAGTGCGTCGTGCGGACCTTCCACACCATGGCGGCGAACATGCCCCATGCGAACCGCATAATCTCCGACGAATCCATTCTCGAGACCGACCGCCTGAACTATCTGTACAGCGAGTACACCGGCCGATTCGTGGAGAAGCTCGAACCGCTGGCGCAGCGGCTCATCGCCTCGGGCCGGATGCCGGCCATGAGCATGGACGTCCTGTTCAGCGCGCTCACTGGGCCCGCAGTCGTCATGACCCAGAGGCAACTCGTACGCCGCATGAACGAGGAGGGGGAACCTCAGGCGGAGGAGTGGCGGCAGAAGACGGAATCCTTGAGCGAGGTGGTTATCCGAGGGCTGCTCGGCTCATAGGTCCCTGCTTCCGGCCTCAGGCCGCGAGGGCGGGACAGCCGGTTCACCAGGGCTCGGGGATGGTGGTGCAGGCGAGGGCACCACCGCGGTCGGCGGCGTCGATAGCGCGACCTGCATCGGCGGCGGGGACGGGGGCGGGCAATTTTTCGCCAATGGAACCCGGCGCGAACGGCGAGCAGCGGCTGACGCCTTCCGGGACGTCCGGAGGCACACCGGACGAGCGACTGCCTCCGGAGCAGCTGCCTCCGGTCCGGCGCGCTGTGCGTGCAGAACCACGATGCCGTGGCGCGCGGATGAACGCCGGGAACCGCCCGGGCGACCGCCGGGCGGTGTTGTCCCGCGGGCGTCACGGTTGGGCAACACCGCGTCGCCGGGACCCGCGACCTGGGCATGCGGAGCCGCACCATGGGTGTGTTCGGGCGGGATGACGAGGGGAAACGCGGGGGCAATGGAATTCACGGTCGAGCGGACGCTGAGACGGCGCGGCAGACGGTTCTTCGTCGGGGGGATCATCGTGACGGCGGTCGCCCTGCTGTGGCTGGCCGACCTGAGGACGAACGGCAGGACGACGGCCGGCAGCGACAGCGCGATGGCCGCGTGGTTCGTCCTGTTCCTGTCGGTGGTGTCGGTCCTCCGGGGGTGGCGCGACCTGCGCAAGGCGAAACGGCCCTTCCAGTTGCGGGTCGACGGGTTCGGGATCACGCTGCACGACGCCGAGCTGGCCTGGGAGCAGATCGACGCCGTCTCTCTCCGACAGGTCCCCAACTCCGCGGAGAACGTCGACGAGCTCCCCGCGTCGCCCAAGTCGCTGCTGAGCCTGTGGACCGCACCTGGCGTGACGCTCCGCCGCAAGCCCGACGTGACCTTCGGCGACGACCGGATCCGCTACACCCTCGTGGACTGCACGGACCTGGACCAGAGCGTCTCCGCGCTGGCCGCAGCCCTCGCCGAGCACGCCGGAGCCCGCTTCGAGACCGCGCCGCGCTCCGTGCGGCCGCCGATCCCGGTGGCTGTGACGGGGCCCGAACGGAATGTGCCCGGTGACGAGCAGGTCTTCGCCGACACCCGCCAGGCCGGCACCTGGGCCGTGGTGTGGGCTGCGGCGGCCGCCGTCCTCACGTACTCCTTCTGGCAGCTGATCAGCCGCCCCACCGAGGGCTTCGTGACCGTCATCGCGCTCTGCTGCCTGGTCGGTGCCGTCGCCTGCTGGCCCCTCGCCGGCCGGTCCCTCTTCCGATGGCACCGGCCCCTGCGGCTGCGGGTCGGCCCCGCCGGGATCGGCATGCGTGAATTCACTGAGGAGGAGCAGTACTTCACCTGGGCGCAGGTCGCGGCCGTCTCGGTCGGACCCCGGTCTCCGGGTAGCCGGGACACGCGGCCGTGGGTCGTGGTGTGGCCGTTGCCGGGCACGCCGACGAACCTCCCGCACAGCTATCTGCTCGACGGCCACCAGGCCTACGCCCTGGTCCGGCTGGACCGCCTGCCCGGCGGCGCGGAGGCGGTCGTCCCGGTCATCCGGGCGTACGCGGGAGAGCGCTACGCCGAAACCGCCTGAGGGCGGGATTCTCCGGCCGTCCCTTGACGCGGACGTGGTGCCGAAGGGTTGACGTCGGCGACGTGGCCGAGGGTGCAGAGCGCCGCCCTCCAACGGGCGAACGACATCCTCAGGCCCGCGACGCGTGCCGTCGCGGCCGATTTCCGACCGGGTGGAGGTGCGCGGGCTGGATGCCCCGGGCCGAAGAAGGCGCGGGGCACGCAGCGGCCGTACTGGTGGTGCAGGGCGACCAGTCGCTGGTCCTCTGCCTGGGCGCAGGCGGCGACCCGGCGGCCGCGCCGTGCGGAACGTTCGCCCGGACGGTCGTGGAGTCGACAGCGACGACCCGGCCCAGGTCGTCTGCGGCTATCAGCCGCCGCCTGTGACGCCGGCGGTGCGTCCCGCAGGATCCCTTCAACCATGAAGCGGGCGTGACCCCTTCTGCGGCGCTCCGGCGCCGCGGCGACCCCGATGACGCCGAGGCGGCCTCCAGCCAAGGGCATCCGAACGCCGGGCGGTGAGGCCGTCCGTGGCCACCGGCCATGACGCTGCACGAGACGACGACGTCGGTGCGCAGCCAGCGGTCCGCGCCCAAGCGGTCCGCCGCCTCGACCGCACCCTCGCCGGCTGCACGCGCCACGACCGCTCCCCAGGCCGGCTGCCCGGGCATCACACCGAACTCATTTCGTCACCCCCTTAACCGGTGATACGGTCGGTGCCGGCCTTCGGTGAACACCGCACGCGGTCGTCGTTCGCGATGAACCGCGCGCCGCTCCCTGCCGTTCGCTTGCGCCGTCGCATCTCCCGCACACCCGCCTCCTGAACGGAACACCCATGAAACGAGCTCTGACCGTCCTCGCTGCCTGCGTGCCGCTGGCCGCGGCCGTCTTCCTGCCCACCGCATCGGCCGAACCCGGACACGGCCCGGGTTCCGTGGCGTCAACCTGCGCGACGCCGTCCGTGAAGGCCCCGTCCGGTAGCGAAGTGGAGTCCGTGACCGCGGTCCGCAAGGAGGGCGGGACCGTGCACGGGAGCGGAATCCTGGGCGGGACGGTCACCGGCGTGCCCGCCTACTGCGAGGTGACGGTCACCCTCACGCACCCCGGCGGCAACGACCACGCCAAGGTGCGGACCTGGCTGCCCGTCAGCGAATGGAACGGTCGCTTCCAGGCGCTCGGCGGCAGCGCGTACGCGGCCGGGGACAACGGCGCGGGGATGGCCGCCGCGGTCAAGAACGGCTACGCCGTGACCACCACGGACGCGGGCGTCGGCGACGTCCTCGACGTCAACTGGGCCCTGGGCGGCGACGGAAAGGTCAACAGGGCGCTGCTGGAGAACTTCGCCTCCCGCTCCCAGCACGAGGCGGCGGTCGTCGGCAAGCAGGTCGTCGACGGCGTCTACGGCAGGCGTGCCGCCTACGCGTACTTCAACGGCTGTTCCACCGGCGGACGTCAGGGTTACATGGAGGCCCAGCGCCACCCCGACGACTACGACGGCATCCTCGCGAAGGCACCCGCCGTCCACTGGGACGAGTTCGAGGTCGCCACCCTGTGGCCGCAGGTCGTCATGAACAACGAGCAGACCTATCCGACCGCCTGCGAGTTCAAGGCCTTCACCGACGCCGCCGTCGCGGCATGCGACGCGCGCGACGGCGTCGCGGACGGCCTCGTCGAGGAACCGGCCCGGTGCGACTTCGACCCGCGCCGGCTGATCGGCACCAAGGTGGTGTGCGCGGGCAAGGAGTTGACCGTCACGGCTGCCGACGCGGCCGTGGTCCGCAAGATCTGGGACGGCCCGCGTACCCCGTCCGGCACGAAGCTGTGGCCCGGCGTCCCCGTCGGGGCCGACCTGTCGGCGCTGGCCGGCGTCACCGGCCCCGACGCGAACGGCGACGTCAAGGGCGATCCGTTCCCCGTGCCCGCGTCCTGGGTCACCTCATGGGTGAAGAAGCAGCCGTCGTTCGACGTCTCGACGATCACGTACAGCGAGTTCACCCGGTTGTTCCGGCAGTCCGAGGCCGAGTACGACGGGATCATCGGCACCGACGACCCCGACCTGTCCGCCTTCCGCGACTCCGGTGGCAAGCTGCTGAGCTGGCACGGACAGGCCGACCAGTTCATCCCGGCCCAGGGCACGGTCGCGTACCGCGAGGACGTCGAGCGGACGATGCACGGCGCCAAGAGGGTCGACGAGTTCTACCGCCTCTTCCTCGCCCCGGCAACAGTCCACTGCGGCCTCGACTCGGGCGACGGCACCACCGACGACCTCGGTGCGCTGAGGACCTGGGTCGAACACGGCAAGGCCCCCAGGACCCTGCCCGCCTCCCTGGTGAACTCCGCCGGGCAGGAGGTCGACCGTGACCTGTGCGGCTACCCGGAGGTCTCCCGCTACGACGGCCACGGCGACCCGCACGACGCCTCCAGCTTCCGCTGCGTCGCCCCGTCCCGGCACTGACCTCGATGTGACGGACCGAGGGAGTCGGCCGGAGCCCTCGGGGACGTCGATGCCGCCGGTGCCGGGCCCGGGATGCCCCGGGCCCG